>JAHEBY010000398.1 GCA_024642025.1 Comamonadaceae bacterium
TCGTTTAGACTCGAACGCCAACAGGACAGGACATCATGCATGCTTACACTCTCCAGTGAACTCACCTACCTGCTGCTCATCGTCGGCTTGATGGTGATACCACGCGCCATGCAGCGCTATAGGATTCCTGCGCCGCTGACCAGTTTTGCTATCGGCATGGGGGCCGCCACCGTCTTGCTGTCCTTTGGCACAGACCGAACGCTGTCGTTACTGGCCACGCTGGGTATTTCATCGCTTTTCCTGTTCGCCGGGCTCGAAGTTGACCTGGACAGCTTGCGCAAAGGCAAATGGCCGCTGCTCAGCCACTTGGTGACCCGCTCCATCACCGTGCTGGCTTCGAGTTACGCCGCCATGCACTACATGGGCTATTCGTGGCAGGTTGCGGCGCTATTGGCATTGGCACTGCTGACACCATCGACCGGTTTGATTCTGAACACGCTGTCGGGCATGGGCCTGAACGAAGACGAACGTTTCTGGGTCACCATCAAGGCCATTGGCGGCGAGCTGCTGGCGCTGGCGATCCTGTTCGTGGTGTTGCAGTCAGACTCTATCGAAACACTGGCCTGGTCATCAGGTTATCTGGTCGCGCTGATTGCAGGCATACCGCTGGTTTTTTTACTGCTGGGCCGCGTGGTGGCGCCCTATGCGCCGGGGTCGGAGTTTTCGCTCCTGGTGATGGTGGGCGTGATTTCGGCCTACCTCACCTATCAAATTGGCGTGTACTACCTGGTTGGCGCATTTCTTGCTGGTTTTTTTGCGCGCCTGCTGCGCCGCAGGCTGCCCAAACTTGCCTCCGAAGAAAACCTGCATGCGATTCAGATGTTTGCGTCGTTCTTCGTGCCGTTTTACTTTTTCTATCGCGGCCTGGGCGTTCCCTCTGGAGCCTTTACGCTGGAAGCCCTAGAGCTGGGCGCCCTCATTACCGCGGTGGCGCTGCCGCTGCGTATTGGCTCCATGTGGCTGCAGCGGCGCTTCATCAAGGGCGAAACCAGCATGGGCAGCCTGAAAGTTGCTACGGCCCTCACACCCACACTCATTTTCACGCTGGTGCTGGCCACCATCCTGCATGACCGATTCAACATTTCAGATGTGCTTTATGGTGCACTGCTGATTTATGCCGCGGCTTCAACACTTCTGCCCTCGTTGATCTTGTCCAAGCCGATCAACTTTGAACCTGTTGTGGACAAATGGGGACCACCCAAGCCAACTCCCGACATTCAAGCCAAAGCGCAAGCCGGAGCAGAAGCCGAGAGGCAGACTGCGGCTCAGCCACCGTTGAAGGCGCTTACACCGGAAAGCGCGGAGCCTCGAATTCATCCGAAGGCGTAAAACTCTGCGGTAGATTGTGGAGGCGCTAACAAACTTGCCTTTGCCCAAGGCGCATAGTATGGTGATTGGCATGAGCACTGATTTCGAGGTGTTGCCATGAGTCTTTCTGAATGGGTGGGCCGCAGGGCACTTGGCCCCTTTGCCAAAGCGCTACCTTCCATGGGTGACACCGAGCGCGCCGCGCTGGAGGCCGGTACGGTTGGCTTCGAGGGCAACCTGTTTGCCGGGCGGCCGGATTTTGATGCCCTACGCGCACGCGGCCCCAACCGGTTGACGCCTGAAGAACAGACATTTCTGGACAACGACGTGCGCGAACTCAATGCCATGTTCGACGAGTTTTCAGTCGATGAGGCGCACGATCTTCCGCCAGAGGCATGGACGTTCATGCGTGAGCGCAAGTTCTTCGGCATGATCATTCCCAGAGAACACGGCGGCCTGGGCTTTGGCCACTTTGCGCATGCTGCGGTCGTCACCCGCATCTCCACCGTCAATGTGGCGGCGGCCGTCACGGTGATGGTGCCCAACTCGCTGGGGCCTGCCGAATTGCTGCTGCACTACGGCACTGATGAACAAAAAACGCACTACCTGCCGCGGCTTGCCGATGGACGCGAGCTGCCCTGCTTTGGCCTGACCTCGCCCTATGCCGGCTCGGACGCAGCGTCGATCCCGGATGTGGGTGTGCTGACTGAGCGCGTCATTGACGGCAAAACCGTGCGCGGCTTTCTGGTGAACTTTGACAAGCGCTACATCACGCTGGCGCCAGTGGCCACAGTCGTCGGACTGGCATTTCAGGCGGTAGACCCGTCACGCCCCAAAGACCAGCAGTTGCTCGGCATCACCTGTGCGCTGATTCCGGTTCCTACAGAGGGGATGGACATTGGCCGACGCCATTTGCCCATGAATTCATCGTTCATGAACGGTCCGATTCGCGGGCAAAACGTTTTTGTGCCGATGGACTGGGTCATCGGTGGCGAAGCGCAGGTTGGCAAAGGCTGGAGCATGTTGATGCAAAGCCTGGCCGCCGGCCGGGCCATTTCACTGCCTGCGCTGGGCGCTGCCATGCAACAGACTTGCCTGTATGTCGTCAATGGCTACGGACAGGTGCGCGAACAATTTGGCCTGCCCATCGGCAAGTTTCATGCGGTCGCAGCGCTGGTGGCCGGCATGGCAGCCGAACTGTATGCCAGCGATGCGGCGCGCCGCTTTACTGCGGCCGCGCTGGATGCCGGCGAGCAGCCGAGCGTGGCCAGCGCCATCCTGAAGGTGCAGCTGACTGAAGCTGGCCGGCGCGCCGTTAACCACGGCATGGACATCTTGGGCGGCAAGGGCATTATTCGCGGCCCGCGCAACCTGCTGGGCGTGGCCTATCGGCACGCCCCGATTGCCATCACCGTGGAAGGCGCCAACATTTTGACCCGAGCGCTGATCATCTTCGGGCAGGGCGCGGTTCGCTGTCATCCCTACGTGCTGGCCGAAATGGCTGCGGTCGAAGCCAAGGACGCCAACGCCCTCGGCGCGGCTCTGCTGGGCCACGGTCGCCATGTGTTCAACAATGCGGTTCGCAGCCTTTTTGGCGCCGCTATCAAAGGCACGCCACCGGCTGCTTTGCGAAAGGAGGCAGCGCAGATTGCCCGACTTTCAGCGCAGTTCGCCCTCACGGCAGATCT
>JAHEBY010000399.1:0-879 GCA_024642025.1 Comamonadaceae bacterium
ACAAGTGCAACAACACCGGCTACAAAGGCCGCATTGGCCTGCACGAGCTGCTGATAGCCGACGAAGCCATCAAAAAACTGGTGCAGGAGCGCGCCCGTGTAGCCGAAATCTTTGCCGCCGCGGTAGAAACCGGCATGCGAACCCTAAAGATGGATGGCATGGAAAAAATCATGCTCGGCATGACCGACCTCAAAATGGTCCGGCAGGTTTGCATCAAATAAAGATCGGCAAAAAGCGAGAAGTGACAAAAATTGACTGACAAAAATGTCAGTCAATCACCGGCTGGATGACTCTGCAAACAGAAAACACCATAAAACAAGAGAAATAGACTGTTTTCATCTCGTTTTTGATCGTTTTACCCGGATGAAACAAGTTTAAAAGAGCTGGCACGCTCCCTGCTGTATTAACAAGGCGAAGAGCTGTTCTTCCAGAGTTCTATTGTTTTTTCATCAAGGAGTTTTCAAATGAAGCGTTCCATGCAAGCTGTACAAAAGGGTTTCACCCTGATCGAACTGATGATCGTTGTGGCGATTATCGGTATTCTGGCCGCCGTGGCTTTGCCTGCTTATCAGGATTACACGGTGCGTGCGAAGGTGTCTGAACTGGTGTTGGCTGCTTCTGCCTGCCGTACCGGCGTCACTGAATCCGTACAAACTTCACAACCCGGCTCGCTGCCGGCAGCTGGCAAGTGGGGCTGCGAATCGTCAGTTAGCACTTCGAAGTATGTGGCAACTGTTCAAACCAATGCCAATGGCGCCATCGCGGTCTTCGCAACTGCAGCCATCAATACCAACATTCCAACTACCGCCGCTGTAATTCTGGCACCGGACGTGATACCACCCGTCGCAGGCTCAACAGTGGGCGCTTGGCTGTGCGGTC
>JAHEBY010000399.1:889-2989 GCA_024642025.1 Comamonadaceae bacterium
GGTTCTTGCTACCGCAGCGTTCGGCACCACGGTTATCCCGACCACGGGTGGCGTGATCCTGGCGCCATCGGTAATGCCACCAGTTGCGGGCACCTCAGTTGCTGCATGGCTGTGTGGTCCTAACGGTTCGATGCCTCCAAAATACCTGCCAGGTTCTTGCCGTGACACGTCAGTAGGCACCCAAACTGGCTTCCTGCCCTAATATTTGATCAAGACATACGTGTTGCGAAAGGGCTCATTTGAGCCCTTTTTCTATTTGTGAACTGGAAATTTCGGGCAATTTGCCAATGACCGTCTACATTGTGTTGTTATGCCTCTGCGCAAGTTGGTTGGTTCCGCTTCACTTCCCGCCTTGGGTTAGCTGGCATAGTGAAGTTCTCGCGTTTTTGGCCGTACTGCTTCTCGCATGGCTAGGGGTGGTCGGAGCCACTAAAAAAGACTCAGCTCCCGCCATTTCGTTTCCCTTCAGTACCGCAATCCTCTTCGGACTGATAGTGCTGATCTGGATTCAGGCTTCGGCCGGGGTCATCACCTTTGGGGGCGATGCCTTGGTCCGCACGTTGTATCTCTTCGGGTGTATCGCCTGCATCGTAATCGGCCAAGCCTGCAGAGACGACCGGCGAGCGTACGTCTTGCTTGCGGGCACTGTGCTGATGGCTGCAATTCTGTCCGTGGTGGTGGCATGTGCGCAAGTTTTTGATTTGTGGGAAGGATCTGCCTGGATCAGTCGTATGCCACAGGTGCATCGCCCTGGGGGAAACATGGGGCAGCCGAATCAACTGGCCACGTTGCTGTTGATGGGCATTGCCAGTTTGCTTTTTTTGTATGAGTCAAAGAGGCTGGGGCACCTGGCTTCAATGCTGTTGGGGGCCATCTTGCTGTCTGGCATGGCCATGACGGAATCCAGAACCAGCCTGTTAAGCCTCACGATTCTGACGTTTTGGTGGGTCGCCAAGCGCAAGTCACTGGCCTTTCGGCTGTCACCCTGGATTGTGTTGGGCGCGGTTGGTGGGTTTCTATGCCTATTCTGGGCTTGGCCGTGGTTGTTGGACGCCCTTTTACAGACAACCGGGACTGGCTCCACAGTCAATATCAGCGTTGGCACGCGATGGCAGGTATGGCCTCAACTGTTAGAGGCGGTGCTTCAGCGACCCTGGTGGGGTTGGGGGCTCGGCCAAGTGTCTACGGCACTAAATGCGGTGGTTCACGCATATGCCATTAGCGAGCCCTTCACGTATGCCCACAATATTTTGCTCGACCTCGCCGTGGGTGTCGGCATCCCTTTCACCACTCTGGCGGCAGCGTTGGGTGTCATTTGGCTTTGGCGACGGATTCGAAGTGCAAATAAATTGGCCCCATGGTACTGCCTGGCCTTGGTGCTGCCGGTGGCGGTGCATTCAATGCTGGAGTTTCCGTTTGCCTATGCCTATTTTTTGTTTCCTGTGATGTTCGCGGTCGGGGCGTTAGGTAGTGCATCTGGTGCAAAACCCGCATTTAGCCTTGGCGTGAAGCCGGTCATGGGTGTTTTGATGGTGACCACAGCAGTTTTGATGTGGTCGGTTATTGAATACCTGGAAATCGAAGAAGACTTTCGAGTGGTGCGCTTTGAGGCCTTGCGTATTGGAACTACGCCGCAAGACTATCAGCGTCCTCAAGTGCTTCTTTTGACACAGTTGGATGCATTGCTGATCGGTGGACGAATTGTTCCGAAGCCGGGCATGACATCGGATGAACTGGATTTGGCCAGAAAGGTTGCATTGCGCTTTCCATGGCCGGCAACGCAAAATCGATATGCGCTTTCGCTGGCGTTAAATGGAAACCCTGCGGAAGCAGTCCGCCAACTACAGGTCATGCGGGCCTTGCATGGGGCGCAGGCCTATGAGCAGATCAGAGCTAACTGGTCTGGTTTGGCCGCAGAAAAATATCCTCAACTTCGCGACTTGCCTGTTCCCCAATAGAATTGGGACAATTCGCGGCCCTTGCGCCGCGAATTGTCCGCGAACACCCCGGACGACCCACTTTCAAATTGAAACCGCGTCCGAGAAGTCGCATGGCTTGAAGATGACGATACGCCTAGACGATTTTGATGGAATCAAAAAC
>JAHEBY010000400.1 GCA_024642025.1 Comamonadaceae bacterium
TTTCCACATGGGCAACACCGTGGCTCGTAATCAGGCCGGCGCCCGCCTTTCCAGCAAGCTGGCGCAGCTCGGCATCAAGCTCCACCAAAGAATCGCGAATGAACTCAACCCGGCGATCTTTCCTAGGCAAATCCTTCAGAATGTCATGGTCAAAAATGAAGGCGCAATGAACCGACCTGCAGGCGCGCAAAGCAGCCCATAACGCCGTGTTATCGTCCACTCGCAGATCGCGCCGGAACCAGACTAGCCCTGTATCAAACTGCATTTTCCTTTGCCCCGTTAAAATTCGTTTATGTCCAGCGCCGCCGCCCCAATCAACCTGACGAATCATTTTCTGATTGCCATGCCCGGGTTGGAGGACGCCTCATTTTCGCGCAGTGTGGTTTACGTGTGCGAGCACAGTGAGCGAGGCTCGCTCGGCCTGGTCATTAACAAACCCAGTGACATGGCGCTTAAGGTGCTTTTTGACAAGGTTGACTTGCCTCTGAAACGCGATGATTTGATGCAAACCCCGGTTTTTCGGGGCGGTCCAGTGCAAACGGACCGCGGGTTCGTGCTGCACGAACCGATGACTTTCAAGGACGACGAGGGAAATCAGCCGGTCAAGGCGACCGAGCCCGTCGAATCGGTGTATGCATCCACCATGACCATTCCCGGTGGTCTGGAGATGACAACGTCCAAAGATGTGCTGGAAGCCTTGTCCATGGGTGCCGGACCCAAAAAGGTATTGGTGTCCCTGGGGTATTCGGCATGGGGCGAAGGGCAGCTTGAGTCAGAACTGTCAGAAAACAGCTGGCTGACGGTGGATGCCGATCGCAGTGTCATTTTTGATACGCCGGTCGAACAACGTTATGACAAAGCCCTGTCATTGCTGGGTGTTGAGGCCTGGATGCTCTCTTCTGACTTGGGGCACGCGTGAGGGCTGACGCCCAGATGAACCATCTGGCGGCAAATAGCCAACTTCAGACGTTTCTTGCGTTTGACTTTGGCCAAAAGCGAACGGGTGTCGCCGTTGGAAATCGGCTGACACGTGACGCCCGACCGCAATCTACAGTGGTTGCAGAGGGTGACGCCCGTTTTGTAAAAATCACCAAACTCATCGCCGATTGGCAACCAGATGCACTGGTTATTGGCGTGCCATTTCATCCTGACGGCGCAGAACACGAAAACACCCTCCGCGCCCGACGTTTTGGGCGCCAGCTACAGGGTCGCTTCAACCTGCCCGTTTTTGAAGTGGATGAGCGCTACAGTACCACCGAGGCGCTGTCCAATGGAGCCAAAGACGCCGATGCGGGGGCAGCCTGCATCATTCTCGAACAGTTCTTGAGGAATCTGCCATGAGTGTATTGGCGCTTGATGCCGAAGCCCTTTATCAGGACTTGTTGGGTGGCATCAAAAGCATGCAGCCAACGGGGCTGAAGCTGGTTGGTGTGATGTCGGGCGGCGCTTGGCTCGCGGAACGACTCCAGTCCGATATGAGGCTGCCAGACCAGCCCGGCGTGATCTCGTCAAGCATGCACCGGGATGACTTTGCCCAGCGCGGCCTGGCGTCAGGCGGGCAAACGCGGCTGCCGTTTGATGTGGAGGGGGCGCACATCCTGATCGTGGATGATGTTCTGTATACGGGGCGAACGGTTCGCGCTGTCATCAACGAGCTGTATGACTATGGTCGCCCCGCCAGCGTAAAGCTGGCCGTGCTGGTAGACCGGGGCGGGCGCGAGCTGCCCATCAAGGCCGACTTCGCGGCAGCGCGTGTCTTGGTGCCAGCAACTCAGATTCTGAATCTTGCGCGCAGTGAGTCTGGCGCGTTCAGCTTCAACATCAAGCCCCGTTAACTCAGGTTTCATACATGCTGTACAAACGCAACCCGCAGCTCAACAAGAATGGTGAACTGATTCACCTCTTGTCCATCGAGGGGCTGCCCAAAAGCATCCTGTCACACATCCTGGACACGGCAGAGAATTTTGTCAGTGTCAGTGACCGCGAGGTTAAAAAGGTGCCGCTCTTGCGCGGCAAAAGCGTTTTCAACCTGTTTTTTGAGAACTCCACGCGCACCCGAACCACCTTTGAGATTGCGGCCAAGCGCCTGAGCGCGGATGTCATTAACCTGGATATCGCGCGCTCGTCCGCTTCAAAAGGCGAGTCCCTGCTTGATACCATTGCCAACCTCAGCGCCATGGCGGCTGACGTGTTCGTGGTCCGCCATAGTGAATCGGGTGCGCCCTATCTCATCGCGCAGCATGTGGCGCCGCACGTGCATGTGATCAACGCGGGAGATGGCCGCCACGCCCACCCCACGCAGGCCTTGCTGGACATGTTCACCATCCGGCACTTCAAGAAGGATTTTTCCAACCTCACCGTTGCCATTGTGGGTGACGTGCTGCATTCCCGCGTGGCGCGCTCTGACATCCATGCGCTGACCACGCTGGGCTGTGCCGAGGTCCGCGTGGTGGGCCCCAAAACTCTGGTGCCTGCGGACCTTTCGCAAATGGGGGTGAAAGTCTGTCACACCTTGGCTGAGGGCGTGCGGGGCTGCGACGTGGTGATCATGCTGCGCCTGCAAAACGAGCGCATGAGCGGCGCACTGTTGCCCTCCAGCCAGGAGTTCTTCAAAAGTTATGGGCTGACGCCAGAAAAACTTCAGCTTGCCAAACCCGATTGCATCGTCATGCACCCAGGCCCGATAAACCGTGGCGTGGAGATCGATTCGGCCGTGGTAGACGGCAAACAAAGCGTGATCCTGCCGCAGGTGACGTTCGGCATCGCCGTGCGCATGGCGGTGATGAGCATTGTGGCGGGCAACGAGGCCTGACGGAAACCTATGAAAATACTCATCAAGGGCGGACGTGTCATCAACCCGGCGACCGGGTTTGACGAGGTATGTGACGTGGCTGTGGCAGCCGGGCGCATCGTGTCGGTCAAATCGACCCCAGAAGATTTTGCGCCTAACCGGATCATTGACGCCACCGGCTGTGTGGTGGCG
>JAHEBY010000401.1 GCA_024642025.1 Comamonadaceae bacterium
GACAGTTAAGGCCGCACCAAATAATGGCAAACTGAAGGCTGCATCGACCCCTTTATCACCAACATAGTGCGTTATTCCGTTGAATGCACCGGGATCGCGCATCAACACAAACGCGAACGGAACAATCAGCATCACCAGCCACAGCGGTTGCGTCCAGACCTGTAGGCGGCTGATGGTGGAGACCCCGTGCGTCACCAGCGGAATAACCACCAGCGCGCAGATCAGGTAGCCCCAACTGGGCGGGATATCCAGCGCCAGCTCGAGCGCATACGCCATGACGGCCGCCTCGAGCGCGAAAAAGATAAACGTGAAGGACGCGTAGATAAGCGATGTGAGCGTGGAGCCGATGTAGCCAAAACCTGCACCGCGGGTGAGCAAATCCATGTCAACACCATAGCGGGCGGCGTAAACGCTGATGGGCAACCCGGCCAGAAAGATGATCAGGCCGGTAGCCAGAATGGCCCAGAACGCGTTGGCAAAGCCGTATTGCACCAGGAGCGTGGCGCCCACTGCCTCGAGAATGAGGAAAGAAGCCGCGCCAAATGCGGTGTTGGCCACTCGCCATTCTGACCATTTGCGAAAGCTCTGTGGCGTGTAGCGCAGCGCGTAATCTTCCATGGTTTCGCTGGCCACCCAGGCGTTGTAGTCGCGCCGGATCTTCACCACGCGCTGCGGGGCTTGAGGCGCCATGACGGCTTCTGTGAGCGCGGCGGGCAGGGAATCAGACGGGTTGTGCACAGGTTAAACGTGCAGCTTTCATGCCATCACACCAGTGGCAATGCGGCATTTGGCGTATCGCACCTGAGCCATGCACAAGTTCAGGGCACAAAGCTTGCTTCATAATGAAAAAGCCTGATTCAAATTTCAAAGACTTTTGGCCCGACATCATGGAATTGACCCCGAGAGAAAAAGACAAGTTGCTGCTGTTTACGGCCGCACTGCTGGCGGAACGGCGCAAAGCCCGAGGGCTAAAGCTGAACTACCCCGAAGCCGTGGCGCTGATCAGCGCCGCCGTGATGGAAGGCGCACGCGATGGCAAGACGGTGGCCCAGCTGATGAGCGAGGGCCGCACGGTGCTCACCCGCAGCGATGTCATGGACGGGATTGCCGAGATGATTCCGGACATTCAGGTAGAGGCCACTTTCCCCGATGGCACCAAGCTGGTCACGGTTCACCAACCCATTGTGTAGTTTCCGAACTTCGCTCACCTCATTAGGAATATTCATGCGCATATTTTTGAGAAATGCTATTTTTTTGATAGCTACTTTCGCAGCATCTGTAGGGGCTAGTGCCCATATTGGCCATGAGAATACCAGCGTGACGAGTGGCCTGGCGCACCCATTTGGGCTGGACCACCTGCTGGCCATGGTGGCGGTTGGTCTCTGGTCGGTCAATGCGCTGCCCGCCCGCCAGACCTGGCAGGGGCCGGCCATGTTTATGGCGGCACTGGCTTTGAGTGCGGCGCTTGGCGCCAGCGGCGTAACAGTGCCGTTCCTGGAACACGCCATCGCACTATCGGTGCTGTTGTTCGGCGCCATGCTGATCGTGGCAGCCAAGCCGCTTCCCACGGCCTGGGGCTTGGGCCTGATTGCGGCCGCGGCATCGATTCATGGTTTGGCACACGGAGCAGAGACTCCCGCTACAGGCTTTGCCGGTTATGCCGTCGGCTTCCTGCTGACGACGGCTGCACTCCACTTGGGAGGCGTCGGGGTGGGTCTGGGCATTCGTCGCTGGCTGGCCGCGCGCAGCAACGTGGCAATAGGCGGTCTGGGTGGCCTGATCGGGTTTGCCGGCATCTACCTTTTCAGCCAGGTCTGAGGTGGCTGGCATGATACCTGGCGAAATCTTCACCGCTGACGGCGACCACGCCCTCAACAGCGGCCGCCGCACGGTGACGCTGGTGGTGCAAAACACAGCAGACCGGCCGATCCAAGTGGGCTCACACTACCACTTTGCCGAAACCAACGCCGCGCTGGGTTTTGACCGCAAAGCTGCCCAGGGCATGCGGCTCAACATCGCATCGGGCTCTGCCGTGCGGTTTGAGCCGGGCCAGCAGCGCACTGTTGAACTGGTGGATTACGCCGGAGGCCGCGCGGTTTACGGCTTTCGCGGATTGACGCAAGGAAAACTCTAGCCATGGCAACCATTGGGCGGCGCGCCTACGCAGAAATTTTTGGCCCCACCACCGGCGACCGGGTGCGGCTGGCCGACACGGGCTTGTTGATCGAGGTCGAAAAAGACTTCACGCTGGCGGCAGGCAGCTACGGTGAAGAGGTGAAGTTCGGCGGTGGCAAGACGATCCGCGACGGCATGGCGCAAAGCCAGCGCACCCGCCAAGAAGGTGCGGTCGATTGCGTGATGACCAACGCGCTGATCCTGGACCACACTGGCATCGTGAAGGCCGACATCGGCCTCAAGGACGGCCGAATCGTGGGAATCGGCAAGGCCGGCAACCCCGACACGCAGCCGGGCGTGGACATCATCATCGGTCCCGGCACGGAAGTCATCAGCTGCGAGGGCAATATCGTCACTGCGGGCGGCATCGACAGCCATATTCACTTCATCTGCCCGCAGCAGATTGACGAAGCCCTGGCCAGCGGCGTGACCACCATGCTGGGAGGCGGCACCGGCCCCGCCACGGGCACCTTTGCCACCACCTGCACGCCCGGGCCGTGGAACATTGAGCGCATGCTGCAGGCGGCCGATGCCTTCCCAATGAACCTTGGGTTTTTGGGCAAGGGAAACGCCAGCCTGCCGGCAGCCTTGCACGAGCAGGTCAACGCTGGCGTGATCGGCCTCAAACTGCATGAAGACTGGGGCACCACGCCCGCCGCCATCAGCAACTGCCTGGACGTGGCAGATGAGCACGACGTGCAGGTGGCCATTCACTCCGACACGCTCAACGAGAGCGGCTTTGTCGAAGACACGATCGCCGCCACCAAGGGGCGAAGCCTGTGCGCCTTCCACACCGAGGGCGCTGGT
>JAHEBY010000402.1 GCA_024642025.1 Comamonadaceae bacterium
CGAGCTCTCACGCATCGAGGCGCTGCATCAAATGGTAGCTTCAGAGTTTGGACGGCTCAACGTGCGGCTCGACACATTTGCGGGCGGCGGGGGTTCCAACGTGATCAACGCCACAGAGCGGTCAGCCGAATTCAAACCCTATTCCCTGACGGAAATCGTTACGGGGCACGAGCGGGAACCCTGAACGCCCGCCCAAGGTACACTTAAAACGGCGTCAATTACAACCGGAGATAAATCTTGAAATCATTGCAAATAGGTAAATTTATTGGCAGCATTCTTATGGCCATTGCGCTGGTCGCCTGCGCCAGCACCGGCAAGCAGGAGGGTGCGGGAGAGTATTTGGACGATACGGTCGTCACCGCCAAAGTCAAGGCAGCTCTGCTCAAAGACCCGGCAGTCAGTGGCTTGGCAGTTAACGTGGAAACTTTCAAAGGCGTGGTGCAGCTCAGCGGCTTTGTCAAATCTACGGCCGAGCGTGCCCATGCCGCTGAAGTGGCTCGCAAGGTGGATGGTGTGAGCCTGGTGCAGAACGATATCCTCATCCGCTAGGCTCCGCTAAATGCTACTATATTAGTAGCTATCCAAGCATATCCGACGGGGGCTAAAGGCCTAAATTGTATTCAATTTAGGCCGTTTTTTTCATGTCCGCCTCTATCCGTCATTGATTCAGCGGCCCTCAGCGTAGATCAGCCGCATGGGTCAGTGCTTACGCACCGATGACGTGCATCGGGCATGCTCGGTGATGTTTCTTTGTGATTTTTTTCGCATTAAACCCTAGCGTCTTAGGGGCTTTTCTACTACAAATGGGGGAGGACTCCCACTACAACCCCCGCTAGCATGAATCCAGGCCTGCAATCCACTCTTCTCGTTATCGACGTCGTGGAGTCTGTGCGGCTCATGGAGGCAAACGAGAAACATGCGGTGCGGCAATGGCAGGCATTGGTGGAGCAGGTGGTACTGCAGGTGCTGCCGCGCCATGTGGGCCGGCTCGTCAAAAGCCTGGGCGATGGCCTGATGCTTGAGTTTTCTTCTGCCCGGTCGGCCGTGCAGGCCTCGCTGAATATTCAGAACTTGTGCGAAGCTGCCAATCAGAGCGTGCCGTTGCAGGAGCGTATGCACTTGCGGGCGGGTGTTCACTCTGCCCAGTACGTAACAGATGACCACGACATTTACGGCGCAGACGTTAATCTGGCCGTGCGCCTGACCACGCTGGCCGGGCCGGGTGAAACCATCGTCAGTGCCCCGGTACGGGACGAGCTCACGCCAGAGCTTGATGGCGACATAGAAGACCTGGGTGACTGCTACATGAAGCACCTGGTGAAGCCTGTGCGAGCCTATCGCGTGGGCGATGCGGGTGCGGCGCCTATCATCTTGCCCGGCAGCAACCGCCCGCTGGATCTGCGGCCAACCATTGCAGTGATTCCTTTTACTGGCCGTGGTACCGACCCGGGCCATGCGCTGATCGGCGAAGCTGTGGCCGACGAGCTGATTGCCGCGCTGAGCAAAACTGCCGAGTTGCACGTGATATCGCGCCTGTCGACCACTGTGTTTCGGGACCGGCGCGCCAGCGATGAAGGCGCACTGTCAGACATTCGCCGCCATCTGGCCGCAACCTATGTGCTGTCGGGTCGCTGTACGGTGGTTGGCAGCAACGTCAACGTTTTTGTTGAGCTCGCCGAAGCTGAAGGTGGGCGAATCGTCTGGGCAGATAGTTTGAAATCCACGGTCAACGGCTTGTTCAATCCGGATGACGACATGCTTAGTCGCGTGGTTGCCGCTGTCAGCAGCGCCGTGATGCGACATGAGTTACAGCGGGCGCAAAACCATGCGCTTCCGACGTTGGAAGGCTACACGCTGCTCATGGCTGCTGTGGCCATGATGCACCGGAGCTCTCCGACGGATTTTGATCAACCCCGGGAGATGCTGGAGCATTTGGTGGAGCGCGCCAGGCGCCACCCGGTTCCCTATGCGTGGCTGGCAAAGTGGTATGTTCTGAAGGTCAACCGGGGATGGACGCAAGACGCGACAAAGGACTCCCAGACCGCGATTGATCTTGCGAAGCGGGCGCTCGAAATCGAACCCAAAAATTCTCTGGCTTTAACGATTGATGGCTTTGCGCATACCAATCTCAAGAAGGACACCGATACCGGTAGTCAACGTTATCTCGAGGCCATCGATGCCAATCCCAACGACTCGCTGGCCTGGCTTTTAATGGGCACTCTGCATGCGTTCAAAGGGGACGGCGCGAAGGCGATGAAAGGGACTTCTCATGCGCTGAAGTTGTCTCCACTTGATCCGTTGCGCTATTTTTATGAGTCCCTTGCTGCAACGGCCGCGCTGGCTGACAGAAACTACGAGCTGGCCTTGGTTTTGGCCAATAAGTCTTTGCGATCAAACCGGATGCACACGTCGACGTGGCGGGCATTAGCGATTGCCAACATCGCACTGGGCAATGAAATTGATGCACGCGAAGCTGTCCGCAACCTTTTGCGCCTGGAGCCTGACTCCACGGTGAGAAAATTTTTGGATCGCAGTCCTTCAGCGCAGTTCTGGACTGGCGATGAATGGTCACAAGCATTAGCAAGGGCAAGTTTGCCGGATTAGTCGAAATTTAAGAGGAGTGGATTATGAATCGAATGCAGCCATTGGGTGGAGTAGGCGGAGTAGGTGGAGTAGGTGGAGTAGGTGGAGTAGGCGGAGTAGGCGGAGTAGGCGGAGTAGGCGGAGTAGCGGGGTATGACGGCTCCGTGATATCTGCTGCGATGGCTGAAGCGCTCATGCGCAGCCGTGACGCGGTGGTCGGGCCCTTTGATAGCCAAGCCCCCAATCTGGTCGACGCCAGCCTCAATCCGGTTGACGATTTGTCTGCCCTCAAGCGGTGGTCCAGCGACGTCTTGTTGCAAACCTGCCTCTTCGAGGCCATATCGCCACTGTTCGGAGCGGTTTCCCAAACCGACAATAAGGTGTTCAGCCT
>JAHEBY010000403.1 GCA_024642025.1 Comamonadaceae bacterium
ACATGACAAAAACAATGAGACGAACAGGCGCTGTACTAACCAGCGCAATGGACTGTGGAGAGTAATACTTCTCTCGTGGCAAGGTGTGTGGGCGAACATTTGGTGTGCAGCCCTTGCGGAAAATTGGGAGTTTGTGAGCGGTGAACTCAGCGTTTAGCCCGGTCCGGAGGTACTGCTGTCGCGCTTGCCTTTGGAAGTTGTGGATTATACCGTTAATTCCTGGCTCGGCAATAGCCCTTTATGAGACTTTGGAGACGGCCCATCCGGACTTCGTGAACCCGTCAGACGGCGCGCGACAGGGCTTCAAGCTCCAGCTTGCGTTTTTGCAGTTCCCGATAGCGCTGCAAGGCAGACGGGTCCGATTTGGACTGTTCAATGGCTGCGTCAAGTTGAGTGTTGATCCGCTCAACCAGCATACGATTGAGAATTTGGCGCAATTCGTTGGCCGCTTCAATGCTGGTGGCGTTTTCGTCCGACGAGTCATCTTTGCCAGCTTCCGCATGAGGGTCAGACATCAGCTTGAGGGCGAGACCCTCGGCCTCATGCCCGCGAAGTCCCTCTCTTACGGAACTCCAGGGTTGACCGCCATGTTCGTGCACCTGGCTTTCCAGCCATACAAAAAGGCCGCCATGAGGGGATGGCAAACCGCATAACATTTCATGATCTTCAGCGCCAAGCGCGTGCCAAGCCTGGGTGTTCCCCAGAATCAGCCTCGCTGCATGATCGGCACGGCTGGCCGGCGCTACACGGCCCGTAAAGCGGGCCATTGGCGCTATAATGTCCGGGTATTTAGGGCTGTAGCCCCCTATTTTATTAGACCTATAGCTATGTTTAGTATAGCTATTTGAGTTTGTCATTGAGCCTGAATTTGCAGGTATCCACAGGTCTGACAATTCCCGTGGATCGATCTGAATGAGTTCGGCCAACTCCGTCAGCAATTGACGCTTGAAGGCGCCTTCAGGCAACTGAATCCAAAGGGGTTTCGCATTGCTGGCCAAATGCGCACGACCTTCCGCGGTGTTGAGGTCGCAACCCTCTCGGGCAACTTGTACCAGGAAGCGGCTTAGCGGTATCGCCTCACTGATATAGCGGGCAAAGGAATCTTTTCCGAATTCGCGAATGAAGCTGTCCGGGTCGTGTTCGCTTGGGAGAAAGAGAAACTTGACGGTTCGGACATCGGTGGCATAAGTCAGTGCACCGTCCAGTGCCTTGCGAGCCGCGCGTTGCCCTGCAGCATCGCCGTCGAAGCTGAACACAACCGAGTCGGTGAACCGGAACAGTTTTTGAACATGGTCCGGCGTGCAGGCCGTCCCCAGCGTAGCCACTGCATTGGAAAACCCCAATTGGGCGAGCGCCACCACGTCCATATAGCCCTCTGTAACGAGGACAAAACCCTTTTCCCGCAGCGAACTACGGGCTTCAAACAGACCATAGAGCTCCCGGCCCTTGCTGAAGACGGGCGTCTCCGGCGAATTCAGGTATTTGGGCTTTTCGTCGCCCAGCACGCGCCCGCCAAAGCCAATGCACTCGCCCTTGATGTTGCGGATGGGAAACATGACGCGGTCCCTAAAGCGGTCGTACCGCTTTTCGTCGTGGTCCTCTTCGGCGTTGGCAATGACCAGACCACTTTCGACCAGCAGAGGATCGTCATAAGCGGGGAAGATACTGGCCAGGCTACGCCAGCCTTCGGGCGCGTAGCCTAGCCCGAACGCTCGGGCGATCTCTCCCGAGAGGCCTCGCCGTTTCAGGTAATCCACGGCTTTCACAGATGCTTTGAGCTGACGCTGGTAGGCAACCGCAGCCTTTTCAAGCACATCGGTCAAAGTAGTTTGCTTCTCCCGCTGTTGGGCGGCGCGAGCACGGTCTTGCGGCGATGCATCGTCTTCTGGCACCTGCATGCCGTATTGTTGGGCCAGCTCCTTGACTGCCTCGACGAAATTCATGCCCGCGTGGTCCATCAAAAAGCTGATGGCGTTACCGTTCTTGCCGCAACCAAAGCAGTGATAAAACTGTTTGGTCGGGCTAACGCTGAATGAGGGGGATTTTTCGCCGTGAAAGGGACACAGGCCCATGAAATTGGCGCCCCCCTTTTTGAGCTGCACGTAGCGCCCTACGATGTCCACCACATCGGCACGCGCCAAAAGCTCCTGTATGAATGTCTGGGGAATCGCCACCCGGATATTGTGGCTCAAGCCATGGAGGGTCAGTCGCCCATCACGATGCCTTCACGACGCGGATCGGCGCCACCCATCCACAGTTGCAGCCCATGTGCCTGACCGCGAACAATGGCCTGCAGGCCGCTGGTCATGTTTACCTCCCGAACCTCATGTCCACGTGCCTTGAGCGCGTCGACCGTGGCAGCGGTAAATCGCTTTTCTTCCAGCAGGGTCGGGCCGTTGAGCGATGCGAAATTCGGCAGGTTAATGGCCTGCTGCGGCAACATGCCCCAGTTGAGCACGCCGTACAGGGTTTTTGCCGTGTAGTGAATGATCAGCGCGCCGCCCGGACTGCCCCCACTCAAGACCAATGCACCCGTAGCCTTGTCGAAGACCAGCGTGGGCGCCATTGATGAGCGGGGCCGTTTGCCCGGCTGGACCCGGTTGGCAATGGGGGCGCCCGTCGCGTCGGCGGGGGAAAAGCTGAAATCAGTCAATTCGTTATTGAGCAGGAAGCCACCGGGCAGACTCGGCGTGGGATTGACCATCTGGCGAGCGCCAAATGCATCTTCAATGGTCGTCGTCATCGCAACGGCATTGCCGCTTGCATCGACGACCGAAATATGCGACGTCCCATATTCCACCTGTTCAGGCATGGGTGCAAAAGAGGTCTTCACGGCACCCGGTGCGCCGGGTTTGGCTATCTTCATGCTCTTGGCGCCGGGTCCTTGGCCAATCAACTGGGCTCGACCAGTCAAGTAGGTCGGATCAAGCAGGCTCATCCAGTTGCCCGCAGGGGGTTGTACGAAGTCTGGG
>JAHEBY010000404.1 GCA_024642025.1 Comamonadaceae bacterium
GCCCAGCCGGGCAGAGACGTTTGGCCTTGTCATGCTGGAGGCCATGGCCTGCGGCACGCCTGTTGCAGCGTATCCCGTGGATGGTCCGATTGAAGTTGTCAGGTCTGGCTCAGGGACTATGCGGGGTGGTGTGCTTGACCTTGATCTTGCTCGCGCATGGTATGGTGCATTGGGTATCCCGCGGCACGTCGCGCGGTCACGGGCGCTCGAATTCAGCTGGGCGCGGGCGAGCCAACTGTTTGTGAATCACCTGGTGCCTGTCACAGAAATGTCACGAACTAAATAAACAATCAGTCTTCAAGTTGTCATGAAACTGAAGATTGAAGCCAATAGCCAAATACCACGACCTAAAAATGGCAGAACTTCCAGCACTCGATGGTGCCGACGGTAAAGTGGCCTTGCTGGACCGCGACCATAGCATCCTTGCGTTCAATGAGCGGGTGCTCGACTGGGCTTGCCGTCCAGAGGTTCCGCTGCTGGAGCGGCTGCGCTACCTTTGCATCGTTTCTTCAAATCTGGATGAATTCTTTGAAGTGCGTGCAGAACCCCACTTGACCGCCGCGCGGGCTGGGGTTGATCAAGGCCAGCAAAGTACCGCCTCATTTGAGACACTCACTGCGTCCGTCAAATCGTTGGTGTCCCGGCAATACGCGGTATACAACGATGAGTTGATGCCTGCGCTGGCGAAGCGCCGAATCAGGGTGGTTTCTCATGGCGACCGCGATGCGAAGCAGCGTCGCTGGGTGAAGCAGCATTTTGAGAGTGAAGTCAGGCCTCTGCTGTTGCCGGTGGCGCTGGATCCGGCGCATCCGTTTCCCCAGGTTGCCAACAAGTCGCTGCACTTCATTGTGCAGCTGAGTGGTCGCGATGCATTTGGGCGTGCCAATCAGATTGCCATTGTCAAAGTGCCGCGCGTGCTACCCAGATTATTTCGGATGCCGGCCAACGTGAGTGGCAAAGAAACCCTCTTTGTCTCCGTTTCAAGTGTTATCCGGGCCCACCTTGCAGACCTGTTTCCGGGGCGAACGGTGGGGGACTTTTCACAGTTCCGGCTAACTCGGCACTCCGACCTCGCGGTCGACGAAGAGGACGTGAAGAATCTGCGCACTGCTTTGCGGCAAGGTCTTCAACATCGACATTTCGGACAGGCCGTGAGGCTGGAAGTGTCAGCGGGGTGCCCGGACGTGCTGTCTAACTTTTTGTTGACGCAATTTGAACTGCCTGCTCAAGCGCTGTACCGGGTCCAGGGCCCGGTGAATCTGGTGCGTCTCTCACAATTGATTGACATGGTGGATGCGCCGGCTCTGTGTTTTCCAGTGCATCAGGGAATTTATCCTGTACAGATCGTACCGGGGGTCCCCATATTTGACCAGTTGTCCAAGCGTGACATCATCATTCACCAGCCGTTTGAGAGCTTTGACGGTGTTCTGGATTTTCTGCGTGAGGCCGTTCATGATCCTCAGGTTCTGGCCATCAAGCAAACGATATACCGAACCGGATCAGACTCGGCCTTGATGGACCTTCTGCGAGAGGCTGTTCGCAGGGGCAAGGAGGTGATGGTCGTGGTGGAACTCAAAGCCCGGTTCGACGAGGAGGCCAACATCAACTGGGCAGAGATGCTGGAAGCCATTGGTGCCCAGGTGGTGTACGGTGTTGTCGGTTTGAAAACGCATACCAAGATGTTGCTGATTACCCGCCGAGAGGGCAGGCAGCTCAGGCGCTACGGTCACTTGTCCACGGGCAACTACAACCTGAAGACAACGCGGCTCTATACGGATCTAAGTCATTTGACCGCAGACGAAGCGCTAACTTCAGACATGGAACAGGTGTTTGTTCATTTGGCGGGTCAAAGTCGACTGGCGCGCTTGAACGACGTCTGGATGGCACCATTCCATCTGCATCGGATGTTGATTCAAAAAATCAACGAGATCGCGGATGGTGCGTCAATCGGGCGTCCGGGCCGAATTGTCGCCAAGATGAACGCTTTCACCGACGAGGCCCTCGTCGCCGCCATCATTCATGCCGGAAAAAAGGGTGTAAAGATTGATCTGATAGTCCGGAGCGCTTGCATTTTGCCGCCTCAAGTCCCTGGGTTCACCGAGAATATTCGCGTCCGATCTGTAATTGGCCGATTTCTGGAACATACGCGAGTGTTCTATTTTCGCAGTGGCGACGTTGAAGACCTGTATCTTTCAAGCGCCGACTGGATGAACCGAAACATGATGCGACGGGTTGAGCTTGCGTGGCCGGTAAAGGATGCAATCCAGCGCCAGCGCATCATAGATGAATGCCTGGTGGCTTATCTGCATGACGGCGTTGACGCTTGGGACATGCGATCTGACGGTAGATATGAACGCGTCGATGCCAAAAAGGATGCCGTGCCTCCCGATCAAAAGTCACATGGTGCCCAGCAGGCACTGGTGAACCGGTATTCGCCTCCGCGCGACAGGAAAACCACGTCGTCATGAACCTCTTGTTGTGGCGCCATGCTGAAGCGCAAGAGTGGGAACAAGATTGTGATGACATGCAGCGTCCGCTTACCGCGCGAGGGGAAAAGCAGGCAACAAGAATGGCCAAGTGGCTGGATCGCCAGCTTCCTGATGCGACGCGCGTTTGGGTGAGCCCTGCGCGTCGCACGGAGCAAACTGCAATGGCGCTAGGACGCAAGTACAAGATTCGCCCAGAACTTGTTCCGACTTGTACCGCCGCCGAGTTGTTGGAACTGGTTCAGTGGCCGGACGCCAGGGGCACTGCACTGGTTATCGGACACCAGCCCTATTTGGGGCAGACCATCGCGGGCCTCCTGGGACTTTCCGAGAGTGAGTGCGCGGTTAGAAAGGGTGCGGTGTGGTGGCTTAGAAACCGCGAACGGGAGGCAGGCGCCCAAACTGTGGTCGTGACCGTTCAATCACCAGAGGTTCTCTGACTGAAAGAAAACTGGCGGGAGGTTTTCTGCCAGGCAA
>JAHEBY010000405.1 GCA_024642025.1 Comamonadaceae bacterium
TCAGCGGCCAGCCTGTTGGGCATTCCTGGAAGCCTGAAACGATGAAGGTGGAAAAAGCATGAGCGAACTTGTGCCACCGTCTGCCATTTCGTTTGGCGAAGCCCTGAAGTTTTGGTTAAAGCTCGGCTTCATCAGCTTTGGCGGGCCTGCCGGACAAATCGCCATCATGCACACCGAGCTGGTTGAGCGTCGCCGCTGGATCAGCGAGAAACGGTTTTTGCATGCGCTGAACTTCTGCATGGTCTTGCCCGGCCCAGAGGCCCAGCAACTGGCCACTTACATCGGCTGGTTGATGCACAAGACCAAGGGCGGCATTGTGGCCGGAGCCTTGTTTGTGCTGCCGTCCCTTGTGCTGTTGATACTTCTGTCGTGGATTTACATTGCCTTCGGCCATGTGTCTATGGTGGCAAGCATCTTCTACGGCATCAAGCCTGCCGTCACCGCCTTGGTGATGCATGCAGCCCACCGCATTGGCACGCGTGCTCTTAAAAATCCTTGGCTGTGGGGCGTGGCTGCGGCAGCCTTCACGGCGATTTTTGCCTTCGGCGTTCCGTTTCCAGCCATCGTCCTGGCTGCCTCAGTTATTGGCTACTTCGGCGGACGGCAATGGCCGCTGGTGTTTGCCGTGGGTGGCGGGCACGGGAGTGCCAAGCAAGGCTATGGCCCAACCCTTATCGACGACGACACGCCAACGCCCGCCCACGCCCTTTTCAGCCGCACGCGGCTTGCTTTGGTGCTTGGCGTCGGTTTGGGACTATGGCTTTCAGTAATGGGCGTTCTGCTTGCCATGTACGGAGTGCAAGGAACGCTCACACAAATGGGCTGGTTCTTTACCAAGGCGGCATTGCTGACATTTGGCGGTGCCTATGCCGTCCTACCCTATGTGTATCAGGGGACGGTAGAGCATTACCACTGGCTGAATCCGACGCAGATGATCGACGGCCTGGCCTTGGGCGAGAGCACGCCGGGGCCGTTGATCATGGTTGTGGCTTTTGTTGGCTTCCTTGGCGGCTGGTTGCACAACCTCTTTGGCGCTGATTCGGTCTTTTGGTCAGGCGCCCTGGCCGCCGTTGTGGTGACGTTTTTCACCTTTCTGCCATCCTTCATTTTCATCCTTGCTGGCGGGCCTTTGGTCGAAACGACGCACAACAATTTGACGTTCACCGCACCGCTGACGGCCATCACCGCAGCCGTGGTGGGTGTCATCCTGAATTTGGCCTTGTTCTTCGCGTACCACGTCATGTGGCCGCAAGGCTTTGCAGGACACTTCGATGTGGCTTCCGCTGCCATCGCTTTCATGGCAGCGATTGCATTGTTTCGCTTCAAGGTCGGCGTAATGCCATTGCTGGCCGTGTGTGCTGTGGCAGGTTTGCTGCTGTACACACACTAGCGCCTGGGTTGCTTTGACTTTTTATTCAAGCTCTGGAGAATTTTCTGCGACTGCTTCGCGTCAACCTTTCGAGGTGATCAACTTTTCATGTCTGACCGGTTGCAGGCGGAAAGCGGCCGTTCATGAGCAGCAGGTGACTTCAATGATTGACTTCGAGTGCGACTGCAGGTAAGCGAACCGGTCAATGCAACTCCTCGAGCAAACCGACGGCGGTTTTTGTCACCTCATCCTCAAGTTCCATGAGTAGAGCGGACTTCAAGTTCCAAGTCTGCCAGTACAAGGGCACATCAAGCGTCGACCTCTCTTCAAGCCGCACAAGCGTGCCCTCATCAAGCAACGGTTTCACCGCCAACATGGGCACGACGCTCCAGCCAAGGCGCATCACGGTCGCGCGAACCAGATCTGCTGAAGCCGGCACATAGTGAACCGGTGGCGACACGCGTTTGCGCGTGGTGCGGCGGATGAAGAGCTGGGCCAGGGAATCTGCCCGGTCGAAAGCTACGAGCGGAGCACGCGCACTCATTTTGCCGAGCACACCGTCAGGGAACCATTCCTCTGCGAAATCAGGCGCAGCGACCGCCACGTAGCGCAAGGCACCGAGCGCCTTGACCTTGCAGCCCTGTACCGGCACCAGCTCAGATGTGACGGCTGCGACAGCGACACCTTGTCTAAGCAGGCGATGGGTCTGTTCACGCTCATGAACTCGCAGATCGAGTTGCAGTTTCTTGCGTTGAGCGTAGCCGGTCACTGATGGCATAAACCATGTAGCCATCGAGTCGTGATTGACTGCGATAACCAAAGATCGCGGCTCGGCAGTCGTGCCATGCTGAATCGTCTCCAAGGCTTCTTGCTGAAGCAGCGCCACCTGATGGGCGAGCTGAAGGACCGATTCACCGGCCGAAGTGAGCGTGGGTGGGCTGGTTCGCAGCACCAGCACCTGCCCCACCTTCTCCTCCAGTTGCTTGATTCGCTGCGACATGGCCCCTGGCGTCACGAACAAGGCACGTGCTGCCAATTCGAAGCTACCCTCAGTGATCACGGCCCTGAGCGAGGCGAGTTCTCTCATTTCGAGCATAGACAGATTCCTCGGCAAATCGGATGACTTTAGCTGAGCTAAACCAGCATCATTTTCTTTCGATTGATTAAACCAGAATTCGTCCGTAAAGTGAGGCTCTGGTTCTTTTACGCCCAGGAAAGGCCGCCATGCTCCGCGACACATCCCCGATGACCCGCCCGACTGATCGTCTTGGCTCAAGACCCGAGCAGACGTTCTTGAATTGGACTTACGAACAGCAGCCCACCGCATGGCCAAAGGCGGATGTACTGCTGATCGGAATACCTCAAAGCGAGCCCTACCCAGGTGAACCGTTCCCGAACGACCAATCGCGTGCGCCGGATGCTATCCGGCAAATGTCCGGTCAGTTCTGCGATGGAATGGAAAACTGGGACTTTGATCTCGGCGCACCTTTGGCCGATGTGATGCCACAGCGCTGTGTAGACGGCGGGAACGTGTACCGGGACGCTGACACTTACCCCGAGCACTCAGCGATTG
>JAHEBY010000406.1 GCA_024642025.1 Comamonadaceae bacterium
GCACGCAAGTAGCCGATGATGTCTTCACCGAGATCGATTTCTGCGCCCTTGGCGTCAACTGATTTGACCTTGCCAGTGACGACCTGCCCCTTGTCATTGATTGACACGAAAGTTGTAAACGGATCGGAATCCAGCTGCTTGATGCCCAGGGAAATGCGCTCGCGGTCCACGTCCACAGCCAAGACCAAAGCCTCAACTTCCTGGCCCTTCTTGTACTCGCGCACGGCGGCTTCCCCAGGCTCGTTCCATGAAAGGTCAGACAGGTGAACGAGGCCGTCGATGCCCGCAGCAAGGCCGACGAACACGCCGAAGTCGGTGATGGATTTGATTGGTCCCTTCACGCGGTCGCCACGCTTGGTGTTTTGCGCGAATTCCTGCCATGGATTGGCCTTGCACTGCTTCATGCCCAGGGAAATACGACGCTTGTCTTCGTCGATTTCCAGAACCATGACTTCGACTTCGTCACCCAGTGCAACGATTTTCGAAGGTGCGACGTTCTTGTTGGTCCAGTCCATTTCAGAGACGTGCACCAAGCCTTCAATACCTGGCTCGAGTTCCACGAACGCGCCATAGTCGGCGATGTTGGTGATCTTGCCGAACATGCGGGTGCCTTGCGGATAGCGACGGTTCACGCCCATCCATGGGTCGTCGCCCAACTGCTTGAGGCCAAGCGACACACGGTTTTTCTCGGTGTCGAACTTGAGAATCTTTGCCGTTATTTCCTGGCCAGCGGTGACCACCTCTGATGGGTGGCGAACGCGGCGCCAGGCCATGTCGGTGATGTGCAGCAGACCATCGATACCGCCCAGGTCTACAAATGCACCGTATTCAGTGATGTTCTTGACCACGCCCTGCACCACAGAACCCTCTTTGAGGGTTTGCATCAGTTTGGCGCGCTCTTCGCCCATGGAGGCTTCCACAACAGCACGGCGTGACAGAACGACGTTGTTGCGCTTGCGGTCGAGCTTGATGACCTTGAATTCCAGGGTTTTGTTTTCGTACGGAGACAGGTCCTTGGTCGGACGGGTGTCGACGAGCGAACCAGGCAGGAATGCGCGGATGCCGTTGACCAGAACGGTGAGGCCGCCCTTGACCTTGCCGGAGGTGGTGCCCGTGACGAACTCGCCGGATTCGAGGGACTTTTCCAGGGACATCCACGAAGCCAGGCGCTTGGCGGTGTCGCGGCTGACGATGGTGTCGCCGTATCCGTTTTCCATGGCGACGATCGCCACAGAGACAAACTCACCAACTTGAACTTCAAGTTCGCCTTTGTCACTCTTGAATTCGGACAGTGGAACATAGGCTTCGGATTTGAGGCCGGCATTCACCACAACAAAGTTGTGCTCAATACGAACAACTTCGGCGGTAACAACTTCACCAATACGGGTTTCAGAGCGCTTTTGTGACTCTTCAAATAGGTCTGCGAAAGATTCGGACATTTTTTGTGTGGACAAGTCCACGGGTTAAGTTACAGAACCGAACGGCCAATGCGCTTGCTGCGCGATAGGGACCATGCGGACCAACACAATCGGGTAACGACTGCGATTTAAGCTTGCCGGTGCCGGACGCACCTGCAGGCCTTTTAGCGACCCAGTTAAAAAAAGGCCACGAGGCGTTAGCTCATGACACCTGTTCAAAAGGCTGCTTGCCCTGCCACCAGGCCAACACTGCATCGACAGATTCATCAACCGTCAAATTGGAGTTGTCCAGCAACCGGGCATCTTGTGCCGGCTTCAAAGGCGCAACGCTTCGGGACGAATCCCTTGCATCACGTGCTTCGAGGTCTGCACGAAGAGATGGGATAGTAACAGAAATTCCCTTTGAAATCAACTGTTTATGGCGACGCTCAGCCCTGCAGGCGGCGCTGGCAGTCAAAAACACCTTTAATTGCGCTTTCGGAAAGATCACCGTGCCCATGTCGCGCCCGTCGGCAACCAGCCCGGGAAGCCGTCGAAAGCTATGTTGCAGGGCAATCAGCGCGTCCCGGACCTGGGGCAGGGCGGAAACTTTGGACGCATTCATGCCGGCTTCTTCGGTGCGGATGGCATCGCTCACATCCTGTCCATCCACCACGACACGGCCATTGGTAAAAACTATGGAAAGACCGCGTGCCATTTGGGCAATGGAGGATTCACAGCGTGGCTCCAGCGTCAAGCCCGCCCGCACGGCAGCTCTTGCTGTGATACGGTAAAGCGAACCCGAATCCAGAAAGTGGTAGCCCAGCCTTTTTGCCAGGTCAGCCGCCAGCGTACCTTTGCCGGAAGCGGTGGGACCGTCGACACAAATCACCGGAATGGCCGTGACTGGCGTGGTGACCACTGAAAACAGGGTTTCAAAATAATCTGGAAATGTCTTGGCCACGCATTTCGGGTCCTGAATGCGAACGGGCAGGTTTGCCGGGTTAAACGCAGCAAGCGCAAAACACATCGCCACACGGTGGTCGTCATAGGTGTGCACGGTGGCCGCCCGCCAGGCGTTGGCATTGGATGGCGGTGTGACGGCGATGTAGTCAGCGCCTTCTTCTACCGTGGCGCCACACTTGCGCAATTCTGTTGCCATGGCTGCCAGGCGATCAGTCTCTTTCACGCGCCAGCTGGCAATATTGCGCAGCGTGGTGGTGCCAGTGGCAAACAGCGCCATCACGGCCAATGTCATGGCGGCGTCGGGGATGTGGTTGCAATCCAGGTCAATCGCCTTAAGTGGCCAGGTGCCGCGCTTTACCTGTAGCCAATTGGGGCCGCTGTCGATGACGGCACCCATCAGGCGGGCTGCGTCCACGAAGCGAATGTCGCCTTGTATGGAATTTGCCCCCACGCCCTCAATTTTTATGCCTTTTTGGTCATTAGCCCCCGTCACTATTGCACCAAGAGCTATAAAATAACTAGCAGACGAGGCGTCGGCTTCTACATGCATGTCGCCTGGCGAGCGCAGTTTG
>JAHEBY010000407.1 GCA_024642025.1 Comamonadaceae bacterium
ACCGCACCCAGGCTGCGGCCAAGGTAGATGCTCTTTCGAATGGAGGCATGGACGACTACGAAATTCCGGCTTTTCTGCGCAAGCAGGCCGATTGATGCGGGATGCGTCATAGCAGGCGCTCCCGGGCACAGACGCCGCCGTGTGCCCGGTAAAATATCGTCGTGTTAAAGCAAAGAACCCTCAAATCCTTGAGCCGCGCCGTGGGCGTGGGGGTTCACAGCGGGCAGCGTGTGGAGCTGACTCTGCGCCCAGCCCAGCCCGACACTGGCATCGTGTTTCGGCGGGTCGATTTGCCGGTGCCGGTGGACATTCCCATGTCCGCGGATTCGGTGTCAGATACCCGTATGGCTACTACCGTGGCCAATGGTGGTGCAAAGGTAGCCACCGTTGAACACCTCATGTCTGCCTGTGCGGGGCTTGGCATTGACAACCTGTATGTAGACATCACGGCAGAAGAAGTGCCCATTCTCGATGGCTCGGCCGCCTCCTTCGTATTCCTGCTTCAAAGCGCAGGTATTGAATTGCAGAATGCACCGCGTCGGTTTATCCGTGTGATCAAGCCGGTGGAGGTGCGTGAGGGCGAAGGCGCATCCGAGCGCTGGGCACGCCTGGAGCCCTATCACGGCTACCGCCTCACCTTTGAGATTGACTTTGACCATCCGGCAGTCGATTCCACCGGGCAGCGCGTGGAGTTTGACATGAGCAAACATGTTTACGCGCGCGACATTGCCAGAGCCCGCACATTTGGCTTTACCAAGGACGTGGAGATGATGCGCGTGAACGGCCTGGGCCTGGGTGGCGGGCTGGACAATGCCATCGTCATGGATGATTACAAAGTGCTCAACGCCGGCGGCTTGCGTTATGACGATGAGTTCGTCAAACACAAAATACTCGACGCCATGGGGGACATGTACATGCTCGGCAAACCCCTGCTGGCCAGCTATAGCGCCTTTCGCTCCGGCCACGCGCTCAACAACAAGCTGGTACGCCAACTGCTTGCCACTGCTGACGCCTGGGAACTGGTGACGTTTAATGATGAAAAAAAAGCGCCCGGCGGCTTCGCGCAAATTGCCAATGCCTGGTAATTGAGCGTGGTTCCTTGTGCGTGGCAATTTGCGCGTTGCACGGCACCCCAAGCCATAATCCGGTATGGTGTTTTTCAGGTTAGTCATTTTTCTACTGCTTGCGGGCGCAGCGGTCTCATTTGTCTTTTACATGGGTACCGGCCAGGTGCGTTACCGGCGATGGGGACTGACCATTCTCAAGTGGACGCTGATAGCGGCGTTCGGATTTTTCGCTGTTCTGATTCTGGAGCGGGTGGCGTGACGAAACCAATGCCACCAAGACATCAGGGCATTGCTTGTCGATGGAATGCGACTGATTGTGGTCGAGCAAGCATGCCCGCAATCGGGTAACGCTTAACCTATGTCGATCCCGAAAGTCCTCAACCGAGAAGTCGTGTGCAAAGCGGTTGGCGCGTGGGGAACAGGCACACTTTCTGACGAGCAGATGCAACTCTGGGCCACCCTGACTTGGCAATAGGCGTCGTACTTACGGGGTTCAAATGTTCGAACCTGCAGAGTAGCAGGAATTCCTCTAGGTATGGCCCTCGACGCGAAACGCCACCTGCCTATCGACTTCGCCCTGCCTTGTAAGTGCCCCCCACCTTACCGCCACCAACGCCCCCAAGCCCATTGGCAGCAGCCAACCGCGCCGCGGCCGGGCCGGCATGGGCGTGGGTAATGGCCAAGCCCAAGGCATCTGCCGCGTCCGGCCCGGGCAGACCCGGCAGGGCCAGCAGGCGCTGCACCATGGCACGAATCTGGCCTTTGTCGGCGCGGCCATAACCCGCTACAGCCTGCTTCATCTGCAGCGCTGTGTATTCGGCGACGGCCAAATCGCCCGACACCAGTGCCGTGACGCAGGCGCCGCGTGCCTGACCCAGCAACAAGGTCGACTGTGGGTTAACGTTCACAAACACGATCTCGACTGACGACACAGCGGGCTGGTAACGCGCCATGACCTCGCGCACGCCATCAAACAAAACCTTCAGGCGCGCGGGTAGCTCATCGTTATTCAGATGGCCGGTTGTGATGGTGCCACTGGCCACGTAGCGCAAAGCCTGGCCTTCAACATCGATCACGCCAAAGCCCGTGGTGCGTAACCCGGGGTCTATGCCCAGAATTCTCACTGCTGCGCTCTCGGGTGGCCTTGCCGGGCACACACAGTGGTCGCGGCAGGTTGAATATATGCTATATTAATCATAGCTAATTATTCATAAATGACGGGGGCTAGAGGTCAAAATACCATCTAACCGAATGAAAAAAGATGGGTGCAGCGAAGCACAGCGCATCGACCCGGTCCAACAGGCCGCCGGCACCGGTGACCGAAACACCGTCGATGCCCCAATTGGGTATGCCGCGGTCCCGCTTCAGGGCCTTCATGACCAAATGTCCCAATGACCCCGCAGCGCAGGCCACCAGAGACAGTGCCAGCGCCTGCCCGGGGGCAAACGGCGTCAAGCCAGCCAAAAGCCCGCCCAGCACACCGCCCGCCAGCAAACCGGCTGCCCAGCTGCGCCAGCCAAAACTCGCGCTGATCGCCGGCGCAACGGACTTGGAATTGAAATGACGCGCTGCGAAATACTGCACCACCATGCAGGTCTGCACCACCAGCACCAAAAAGAAAACGAGAAACGCACTCTTGTTGTTGAACTTCGGAAAACTCAGCAGCAACAACGCAGGCACATGGCTCATGCCATAAATGCACACCATGATGCCCCACTGCAGCTTGGCATTGCGTTCCAGAAAGCGCGCTGGATCGTTGGCCAGCGCGCTCACCACCGGGATGGCCAGGAAAACATATACAGGAATGAACACCGTAAACAGGTTGAAGCGCTGAGTGCCCACGAGCACGTATTGCAGCGGCAGAAT
>JAHEBY010000051.1 GCA_024642025.1 Comamonadaceae bacterium
TGCGCCGCAGCCTCGCTGAGAGCGGCTCGCCGCGACTCGCTCATGGTGCGGCCGGTGGGGTTCTGAAAGTTGGGAAGCACGTAGAGAAAGCGCGCTTTGCTGGCACCGCTGCCAACCCGCGCGGCAAGGTCGGCCACATCTACGCCTTCGTCGTCACTGGCTACGCTCACGATCTCGGGCTCCATGGGCGTGAACGCCTGCAGTGCGCCCAAATAGGTGGGCGTTTCAACCAGAATGCGGCTCCCGGCGTCGATCAATATCTTGGCGACCAGATCAAGCCCTTGCTGCGAGCCGGTGGTGATGAGCACCTGCGCGGGGTCGACCTGCCAGGGCAAATTTGCCGCCACGATTTCTCGAAGCGGGCCAAAGCCCTCGCTGGCGGCGTATTGCAGCGCCGCCTGGCCATCGTTGTTCAGAACTTTGTCGCAGGCGTCGGCAAACTCTGCGATGGGAAAGGTCTTGGGAGAGGGCAGGCCACCCGCGAAGCTGATGATGCCGGGCTTTTCGGTGACCTTGAGAATTTCACGGATGACCGACGGGTTCATCCTGTTGGCGCGTTGGGCCAGGGTCCAGTTCATTTTTCGCCTCCGGTTGGGCCGTAGAACACAACCCAGGTTACAAAGTCTTGGGTGAAATTTTCGAAACGGTGCACACCACCCGCCGCCACAAAAAAAGCGTCGCCCGCTGCAGCGGTGAAGCGCTGATCACCAATCACGATCTCGCCCGAGCCAGCGTGGATGAGATAAAGCTCGTCCTGCTCATGCGGTTGCTGATGGTCTCGCCCATCCGGGTTCACGGACGGTGAAAACACCTTCAGCGCCATGGTGCCGCCGCTCATCATCGTGACCGATGGCGCGCCTTGCGGGTATTGCGCCGTGGCCGGGCCGGGCAGGCGCTTCAGCGCCTCGGCAATGGATGCTTTCATGGTGCGGTCTCCTTTTGCTGCAGGTGTCCCAGCGCGCGATTGACGTATTCCTCCTTTTCGCCAACGGGTGCGAAATAGTGCAACACCTCCCGAGCGGCATCCATGCCCTTCAACCGCGAAATAAGCCAACCCGAAACATATTGCGCCGAGAGGCAACCGCCAGCAGTGGCCATGTTGCCCTGCGCGTAGAAGGCTTGATTCAATACGTTGACGCCCGCTGCCTGCACCCAGGGTTTGCTGGTGTTGTCGGTGCAGGCGGGCATCTGCTTCGTAAGGCCCAGCTTCGCCATCAGAAACGTGCCCGAGCATTGCGCGGCGATCAGTTGCCGTGCGGGGTCAAGCTGCAGTTGGCTCATGATGGCGGCGTTGTTGGCCACGTCCCGGGTTTTCATGCCGCTGCCAATGAGCACGGCATGGGCAGTGCAGGCTTCGGCCAGGCCGATGTGGGCATCGATGGTGAGGCCGTTCATCGACGTGACGCGCGGCGTCGGGCTGGCAATGCTGACCTTCCAGTCCGCGTCCCCCAGCATCGCAATGCGGCCGAGCATGCCGTAGGCGATGAGCGAGTCGAGCTCGTTGAACCCGTCGAAAGTCAGTATCGCGATGTGTCGTTTCATGTTGCGGCTCTTTGTGTAACAGGCATTTTTTTACTGATGAAAACCGTGGCGACCACTGCCAGACCAAATCCGACTGTCAGCAAGTCCAGCCGCTCGCCCAGCAGCGGCACCGAGAACAACATGGTCAGAAACGGTTGCACCAGTTGGACCTGGCTTACCCGCACGGTACCACCAAGCGCGAGCCCTCGATACCAGGCGAAGAAACCGATCCACATGGAAAAAAGCGTCACGTAGCCAAAACCCATCCAAGCGCTGACGCGCACGGCTGCCGTAGGCCAGTTGAACAGCATCATGGGCACGGTAAATGGCAGGCTGATCACCAGCACCCAGCAAATGACGCGCTCTGCGCCCAGGGTGGGTGTGAGCTGCGCGCCGCTGACGTAGCCGCAGGATGCGCTCAGCACAGCCAACAGCAAAAGCAGGTCGGCCCAACTCGTGCTCATGGCGGCGCCAGTGGCCCGCGCCGTATTGGCGCGCAGCACGACAAACGCAACCACCAGGGCACTGCCCACCAGCGCACAAATCCAAAAGCCCGCGCTTGGGCGCTGGCGCAACCAGAACGAGCCCATGGCAGCAGTGGCCAGCGGCAGAATGCCCAGAATCACGGCGGCATGGACCGATTCGACAAAGCGCAAACCCGTGGCCATGAACAGCGGGAAACCAACCACCACGCACAGCGCGGTGAGGAACAGCGTTTTCCATTGCCCTTTTTTCGGTATGGCGCTGCGGGTAAATGCCAGGTAAAACAGCGACAAAATGCCCGCCAGTGCAGCTCGACCAAAAGTGACAAAGGCGGGCGAGAGCTGCGGCGCGTCAAACCCCCCGGTGGCCAGCTTGGTCATGGGCAGCGTGGCGGAGAACATCACCACGCCCAGGAGGCCCAGCCACAAGCCCAGGTTTTCGGAACTTCGATCTAAGCCGGGCGCATGGGTAGTTGGGTTCATGGGTTCAACTGTAAGTGGGAAACCATTACAGTTACAGTACAGTTTTCTGAACAATTATTCAATCTGTATGGGCGATGGTCACGATACAAGTGCGATGAACGCCGGTTTGCTAAAAACGGCTGCGCAGTCGCTCACCTTGCAGCTGAGTTCGCGGTTTTCCGAGCGCATTCGCACGCGCTTGCTGGCGCCTGGCAGCCGCTTGCCGTCGGTTCGGCAATGCGCACAACAGCAGGGCGTGAGCCCGTCAACGGTTGTGGCCGCGTACGACCAATTGCTGGCGCAGGGCTTGGTGGAGGCCCGGAGAAATCGAGGATTTTATGTAAGAGAAGTGGCGTTAGCCCACGTCAATATTGCATCAACAGCTATAAAACATATAGTAACTAACGAGCATAAACCGAGCCGGGCTCCGGTCAATGCCACGGCGCTGATTCGCGGCATGTTTCAGGGTGTGAGTGGAAAGCCGCAGCCGGGCATGGGTATATTTCCACCAGAATGGCTGGAAACGGCCTTTATGGCCACTGCCGTTCGCCGCGTCTCCGGTGCAGCTGCGCTCAAAGACTTTTCCCTTCAGTATGGGGAGCCTGCGGGAGACCACGGCTTGCGGCAGGCACTCTCCAAAAAGCTGGCGGACCTGAATGTGCCGGCTTCCCCACAGCAAATAGTGACCACGGTGGGCGCCACGCATGGGCTGGATATTGTGAGCCGCACACTACTGCGTGCTGGTGACTACGTGATGGTGGAAGAGCCGGGCTGGGCCATTGAATTTGCACGGCTCGAAGCACTGGGCATGCGCATTCTGCCGGTTCCCCGGCGCGCTGACGGCCCTGACGTGGCCACCATGGCGCGCTACTGTGAAGCCTATGGGCCCAAACTGTTTGTCAGCGTCAGCGTGTTTCACAACCCCACGGGTTATTGCCTGTCGCCAGGCAGTGCGCACCGTGTGCTGCAGCTGGCCAACGCGCACAACTTTCACATTGTTGAGGACGATACCTACAGCCACCTCGCGCCCGACCACGCTACCCGCCTGTGTGCACTGGACGGCTTGCAGCGCACGATTTATGCGAGCGGTTTCGCCAAAATTCTGGCGCCCAACTGGCGCGTGGGCTACGTGGCAGCCCCGACAAACCTGGTGGAACGCCTGACGGACACCAAGCTGCTGGCCACCCTGACCACGCCTGCGCTGCTGGAAAAAGCCCTTGCCTGGTGTATTGACCAGGGTCAGCTGCGCCGCCATGCGCAGCGCATTCGCACCCGACTTGATCAGGCCCGTGCCCGCAGTGTGAAACTGGCAACGGAGGCGGGTTGCACGTTTGCAGCCGAACCGGCTGGACTTTTTGGCTGGGTGGATACGGGCGTCGACACCGATGAACTGTCGCAGCGCATGCTGGACAAGGGCTATCTGCTGGCGCCTGGTGCGCTGTTTCATGCCAACCGTCAGCCCAGCACCTTGATGCGCATCAACTTCGCCACCACGCAGGATGCAGCGTTCTGGCAGGTCTTTGCCGCGCTGCGGGGCGGCAGGCTTTCAGGTCAGTAATTTGCCTCGGGCTGGTTTGGCTAGTGCCGCAGCCAGGGTGCGCAACAACGCGCGATTGGCGTCTTCGCTGCTGATCTGGTGGGTTTTGCAGACCGTATGAATCTGTGTGAGTGCAGAGGACTCAAGCGCCGAGGCCACCTGCAGATAGGGCAGATATGGGCCCGAATCAGCCAGAATGGCTGAACTGATGCGATCTGAAAGTGGCAGTCGCCCAAGTGCTGCTGCCACCGGCTCACCGATCAGCAAGTCGATTTGAGACAGCAGGCCACACAGGTATATGTCGCGGCGCAGGGCGTCTTCTTCACCGGCGTCCAGCAGCTGGGCCATCAGGCGCGCACGCATGACCATCGCCGTGCGTATGGGTTGCAGGTTCAGGTCGCTGCTGGTGGTCGGCAGCTGCTCCATCAACCAGGACTTGAGCTTGGTGTATCCCAGCACCATCAGGCCGTGGCGCAGCGAATCGATGCTGGTGGGCAGCCCAAGTGCCGCGCTGTTGACGAAACGCAGAAAGCGAAACACCAGCACCGGCTCCTCGCAGAGTGTGTGTTCGATGGACTCCAGCGATTCGTCGGCCATGATGGCTTCGATCAGCTTGACTACCGCACGCTGGTCGGGCTGAATGATTTGCAGCCGGTAGCCGTGCAACACATCATCAGAAGGCCAGCCGGCAACGGCCCATGCGTCTTGATCGTCGAGGCAGTGCTCCACGAGCGCACGGCTGGCAACCGACTGATAAATCTGGCCGGGCATGACCGGGCTTGCTGGCGGTGAAGCAGACAGGGCAGCTGTGCCGTTGTGTTTCAGCATGGATGCACGCAAGCCAATCAGTGCCTCACCGACCGTGAGCTCGAGAAGCTTCCGGCTGAAAGTGGATTCCAGGCTGGCATTGGGGTGTTTGCCGGGCTCGCCGCGCCAAATCAGCGAGGCCTTGCGGTGCCGGGCGGCATGGATGCGTTGCGCCATGGCAGGGTCGGCAAGCAAGTCATGGTGTATTTCAAGCCAGGGGCCTTGCTCACCGGCATGCTCCAGCACATCACTGAGCATGTGGCGGTTTTGTATGGACAGCAGCAGTGGTGCCTGGTCCGGCCAGGATTCCTGCAGAACCGCCAGCAAGTGCGCGGCATCGACCGGTGTGGACGATCCGGATGCAGCGGGCGAAGCGTCAGCGGGCGCAACAAACAGCCGCACACCGGCGAGCTGACGCAACGGGCTCCACAGGGGCTGATAGCCGAGGGTCAGGTTGTCCAGAACTGACTGCGTCATGGGCTAGTTGATGAAGTTAAACAGAGACAACTTCTGCACTTGCGCATAGGACTGCAGCGCCGCCTGATAGCCAGTCTGGTATTTTTGGAAATCTGAAATGCCCTTGACCATGTCCAGGTCTTCCGCGCGGGCGCGATCCGTTTCGAGTTGAACAGATTGCCGTGCCTGGGCATCGGTGATGTTGTCGGCCCGGTTGAGCCAGTCGCCAGCCTGTCCGCGCGCCGCCTGCAGGCGATCCGTGCCGGCGTCGATTTGCGCCAGTGCCGTTCCCACCGCCTGAGTGGCGGCTGCGCCGCTGGCAGCTCCGCCGATTCCGGCAATGGCATCGTCCAACAACTTGAACAGTGTCTGATTCGTGCTCGGAGCAAACTGAATGGAATCGCCAGTTTGAGGTGTGCCATTGACCACGGTTGACAAGCCGTCAAAGCTGATGGCCTGGCCGGGCACAAAGGGCTGCCCGGTCGCAACGGCGGTGGCTGTTGTGGTGTTGGTGACGCTGTAGGTGGTGACACCGGCTGCCACGCTAAAAGAGACGCTGTAGCTGTCGCCTGTAACGGCTGCCGGACTCACAACCTGGCCTACGTCGGTCCAAAGTGCGCCTGCGTTGGTGCTGTTGGGTGCAACAGTGAATACGCCGTTACCCGTGGGCACTTTCATCCAGACCGCCTCGCCATCCATTGCGCCGGGAACCGAATTCAAGGTGCTGGCACGCTGACCGGCAATGCCCTGAAACGTCACACCTGCGGTGGCGTCCACAAAGGGCGCTGCTGCACTGCCCAAACCGCCAAACAGGGGCACGCCGTTGGAGTCGGTGGTGTTGGCCAGTGAAAAAAGCCGGTCCCGCAAACCTGTCAGTTGTTGGGCAATGGTGGCCCTGTCACGGCTGTTGAATGAGGTGTTGCCGGCGCTCACCACCAAGTCCCGGAACTGTTGCATGAGGTTGGTGGACTCTCCCAACGTGGATTCGGCTACCGTCAGAGCGTTGCGCTGCGAATCCAGCGAACGTGTGTCGGCGTCCAGACGGGACAGGCGTGTGAGCGCGCGTTCCGCCTGCGCCGCACCGGTGGGGTCGTCGCTGGCGCGGTTGACCCGTTTGCCGGAGGTCAACTTCTCCTGCTGATTGGCCATATCGACCTGGCGCCTCATCAGCTGATCCAGCGACGTGTCATAAGTGTGTGCCGTGGCGATGCGCATGGTTGATCCCTATCGACCCATGCCTTGCAGCAGCGTGTCAACGATGGTCTGTGAAATTTGTAGCATCTTGGCCGCTGCCTGGTAAGACTGCTGAAATTGAATCAGTCTTGCCGCTTCCTCGTCCAGATTCACGCCGGAGACAGCCGAGCGATCGGCTTCAATGTTGTTCGCAATGGATTGGGAGATGTTGGCTGCGAAATCGGCGCTTTGCACTCGCACTCCGACCTGTGCCATCAAACCGGAGTAACCATCAGTCAGCGCAGCGCCATCAAACATCGCAACATCGCGCAGACCCAGCAGGCTCTGGGCATTTCCCGCGTTAAGCGCAGGATAGGCGTTGGCCTGCACGGTAAATGTGTCGCCCGCTTGTGGCGTGCCGTTCATGACCAGCGACCAGCCGGTTGTGGCTGGCGGCGTCAAATCATATTCAATCGCCTGACCCGGCGTATAGGTATAGGGCGTGGCGCCGGTGTCTGAACGGGTGTACGTGCCCGGTCCGGTGAAAGTGAGCGTAACTGCCGCTGGCGCGGGGTTGGACCTGGCAGACAGGCCAACGACGGAACCATTGCCGGTATTGGTACTGCCCGCCGCAACGGCTACCGGACTGGCCATGGCAAGGGAACGGGCTGACGAGAACAGGGTTGCAATATTGCTGGCGGCAGCGCTGAATGGTTTGAGCAGGAATTTGTCACCTGCTGCTGCGCTGCCAGCGCTGATCTGGATGTCCAGGCCATCCACCTGCGCGGGGCTGGATACTGCGAGGTCAAAAGCGGTTACTTGCCCATCCGACAGGCGCACAATGCTGCCGGCCGTTCCGGAGGTGAAGCTGACCTGATAGTCGGAGGCGGAGAACTGCGTTGTGCCCGATACGGGAGACGATTGAACGCTCACTCCCAACGTAGCATTGCCCGTGTTGGCAGCAGATGCAAATCCAGGCGGCACGTTACCCAGTTTGAACAGGTCGCCCCCGGCATTTCCATTGAGATCAATGCCCAATCTGTGTTGTTCGTTCATGGCGCTGCCAATGGCCAGCGCCATTCGGCCCAAGAGGTTGTCGGCCTCCACGAGGTCACTGTTCTGGAATCGCAGCAAACCCGCCATTTCGCCACCGCCAAGGGTGGACTCTTCCAGCACCGTGGTCTGGCCGTTGGTCTGTATAGCCAGCTTGCTCTTTGACGGGTCCGAAAAGTCGTCAGACGTCAGCGTCAGTTGGGACGATGTTGTACCCAGGACAAGCGGGTGGCTATTGGCCAGAAAAAGTCCTACGGTTCCGTCGTCCGCATTGATGGTGGAGGTCTGCACATATTTGTTGACTTCGCGGATCAACTGGTCGCGTTGATCCAGCAGATCATTTGGCGTCTGCCCGGTTCCCTTGGCACGCGCGATTTCTTCGTTGATTGAAGCGATCTGTTTGGCCAGACTATTCACGGCCGAGACGGAAGCCTTCAGGTCGTTATTGACGCCTTGCTTGAGGTCAGCCAGCCTGGCTGACGCCGCCCTAAATCGGGCGGCCGTTTCGTCGGCTCGGGTCAGAACGACGGTTCTTGCGGTAAGGTCGGTGGGCGCATTGGCAACATCAGAGAACGAGTTCAGCATGTTTCCGACCGCCGCGCCAATCCCATTGGCACCGCCTTGAAAAATGTCTTCAAGTTGTTTGAGCTGCTCAAGCCTTTTGCTGTCAGAGGCCGAAACCGAGCTGGATAACGTGGCCTGGCGCGTCAAGAACTCGCTATACGCTCGTTGCACTGTTGATACTTCAACACCCTTGCCGTAATAGCCACCTCCCGAGAACTGGCCCGCGACACTCTTCATCACGACGGATTGCCGCGAATAGCCTGGCGTGTTTACATTGGCAATGTTGTTTCCAACTGTTTGAAGCGCTGCCTGATTTGCTAGCAAGGCGCGCGTGCCAATGTTCTGAATGTTGGTCATGACTGATTCGATGCCATCTGAACGCGTTGCAACTGCAGCGTCGTATTTATCGCCTGACTGAGCTTGGATGCATAGGCTGGGTCAGTTGCGTAACCGGCTCGCTGTAACCCTGTGGCGTAGCCCTTTACAGAGTCGGTCTGCTCGCGCGCCTTGGCGTACCTCGGCGCCTCATTGATCAATTTGGCATAGTCCTTGAACGATTCCTCGTAAGAGGCATAAGCCCTGAATTTGGCAACGGTTTTGCGTGCCCGGCCGTCCACATATTCGGTGGTGGTGACTTCAGCCACCTTGCCATTCCATGCCCCGCCAGCCTTGATGCCAAACAGGTTGTATGACGGAGCACCACCCTTCATCTTGATTTCGCTTTTACCCCAGCCCGTTTCATGCCCTGCCTGGCCAATCATGAAACTTGCAGGGATGCCGCTTTGCGCCTCAACTCGAGCAGCGGCCACACTATGACGCTCCACAAACCCGGCTTGCCGCACGGAGGGCGCTTTCGTCGCAACGCTGTCTGTGTTGACCGGTGACACACCCGCTTTTTGAACGGTTGTCTGAAATGAAGATGCCGCGCCTGCAATTGACCCGGGCGCTGCAGGTTGCGCCAAACCCATCTGCTGTGACATCTGCTTTGCAATTAAATCTGACAAACCACCAGGTTGCCCGGACAGCTGGACAGAGAATTGTTGGTCGAGCAGGTCTGCGCCCAAATCGCCGCCAGGGCTATCGGTCAGGCCAGATTTCATCGTGGCTTCCCGCATACTTTTGATCAGCTCCCGCATGAAGAGTGATTCAAACTGCTTGGCGGCCTCTCTGATCGATTCAGGCGTGGTCTGGCCCGCCTGCAGCTTGAGTGCATTCAGCGAACGCGCGTCTGCTGCCAACGCGTTTGAGGAGGTTGATACCTGCCCAAAGGCCATCTCAGATTACCTCCAGCTCCGCTTGCAGCGCGCCTGCGGCCTTGATGGCCTGCAAGATAGCGAGCAAATCCTGCGGCGTGGCACCCAGTGCGTTCAAGGCACGAACCACATCTGACAATTGGGGTGAAGCGGGTACCTGGATCAGGATTCCCGGTTCCTGTTTGATCTGGATATTGGACTTTTCAGCCACGACAGTCTGTCCGTTGGGAGAAAGAGGATTGGGCTGGCTGATGATCGGCGTGGAGCTGATGCTGACCGACAAATTGCCATGCGCGATTGCGCACGGCCCCAGAGTCACAGCCTGATTCAACACAATGGAACCGGTTCGTGCATTGATGACCACTTTTGCGCTTGGAATTGAATTTTCCAGTGGTAGCTCTTCCATCGCGGCTACGAAACTGACACGGGCGTTAGGATCTTGGGGCGCCCGCACTTCGACCGTTCGACCGTCCAATGCGCGGGCCGTGCCGGATCCGAATTTCTGATTGACCGCCTGGGCCACCTTGTACGCCATCTGGAAGTCTGAGGCATTCAGCCCCAGGTTAAGGGTGTCACCCAGTTGAAGCGGCGTGGCGATGGTGCGTTCAACCTGCGCACCTTCGGGTATGCGTCCCGCGCTCAGGTGGTTGATTTGAACTTTGCTGCCGCCTGCGGCTGCGCCTGAGCCACCGACGATCAGATTGCCTTGGGCTAGCGCGTAGATCTCGCCATCCGCACCCTTTAGCGGTGTGGCGATCAGCATTCCACCCTTCAGTGATTTTGAGTTTCCAAGCGATGAGACGGTTACGTCAATCGTTTGGCCTGGCCGTGCAAAAGCAGGCAGTTGTGCGCTGACCAGCACGGCGGCAACATTCTTGAGTTGCAGTTGCGAAATTGCAGCAGGCGGAAGCGTAATGCCGAGCTGTTGAAGGTAGTTGTTCAGGCCCTGCGAGGTGTAGGGCATCTGCGTGGTTTGGTCGCCTGTCCCATCGAGTCCAACCACCAAGCCAAACCCGGTCAACTGATTGCTGCGAACGCCTTCTATGGCTGCGATTTCCTTGATTCGGGCGGCATGCGCGCTACCATGGGCCAGCATGATCAGGGCAATGAACCACAGCGCTAAATGTGACGCCTTGCGTAGCATGTATTGAAGTAGGAGGGCGATCATTTTGCGTGGGTGAGTTGCCAGACTCCATTCTGGTCAGCCTCAGAACGGCAGAAAGCTGAAAAAGAACCGGGATAACCAGCCAACTGTTTGCGCTTCAGCCTGGGCGCCCCTTCCGCGTGACTCAATACGTGCGTTGGCTACCTGGGTGGAGTTCACGATGCTGCCGGGCTGAACAAGGCGGGGGTCTACCGTGCCAGAGAAGCGCAGTACGTCCACGTTCTGGTTCACACCGATCTGCTTGTCGCCTGCGACCAGCAAATGCCCGTTTGGCAGGACCTGAACCACGGTCGTGGTGATCGTGCCGTAAAAGGTATTTGCGCTTTCGGTGCCACCTTTGCCTGCGAAGTCATTCGTTGACGAGGTTCCCACGCTCAGCTTGCCCAGTTCGGATGCCGGGAAGAGTGGAAACGCGGACACGCCAGCACTGGTTTTTGCCGTGCG
>JAHEBY010000408.1 GCA_024642025.1 Comamonadaceae bacterium
ATTGACCGCACACTGAACAACATCTGGCGGGTGCGCAGACCCCGTGCCTTTGCGCAGCGGGTGCTGGTCTATTGGGCCGGGATGACGCTGGGGCCGCTGCTGCTGGGCGCCAGTTTGACGATGACGTCCTACGCTGTGTCAGCGTCCCGCGGCCTCGTGGGTGTGATGCCGGGAGGCATAGGTTTGCTGCTGGACATTGTTCAGTTTGTGTTGCTGACGTGTGGCACGGCAGGCCTTTACCACTACGTGCCCAATACGCAAGTCAAATGGTCCCATGCGTTGGCCGGCGGGTTCTTTGTGGCGGTGGCGATGGAGCTGGCCAAAAAGCTGCTGGCCCTTTACCTCGGCAAAGTACCCACTTACTCAGTGGTCTATGGTGCGCTGGCCACGGTTCCCATCTTGCTGGTTTGGATCTATGTGGCATGGGTCATTGTGTTGCTGGGGGCAGTCATTGCGGCCTACCTGCCGAGTCTGCTGACAGGCGTGGCCAGGCGGTCTTCAGGTCCGGGATGGCAGTTTCAGCTCGCGCTGGAGACCCTGCAGCAGCTTGACCGGGCGTCCGCCACTCCAGCAAAAGGCTTGACCCTCCAGCAGCTGGCGTCGGGTTTGCGCGTTGATGCCTTGTCTCTGGAGCCTGTCGTGGAAACGCTGGGCCAACTCGACTGGACCGGGCAACTCCGAGAAGAGGATGCCACGCGTGACACGCGCTATGTCATGCTTGCCAACCCGGATGAGACCCTTCTCGCGCCGCTTTTGGACAAATTGCTGTTGAATCAGGTCTCTTCGACCCAAAAATTATGGAAAAAAGCCCTTCTGCCCTCGATTACATTGCGCGATGCGCTATAAATAATATAGTAATCATTACATCTTGATGCGCCCGGCCCAGATGTCCCGGTACATCACCCAGTCGCCCATGAAGCTGTAAAGCGGGCGTTTGAAACTGGCTGGCTTGTTTTTCTCGAAGCCAAAATGGCCAACCCACGCACAGCCGTAGCCACACAAAAGGCCATAGAGTAAATATTGGGGCTTACCCGTGGCAACGAGCATCGCCAGGCAAACCAGGGAAAGCGAACTGCCCAAAAAATGCAGGCGGCGGCACGTGCGGTCGCGGTGCTCGGCGAGATAAAAAGGATAAAACTCGGCGAAGCTTCTGAAGGCGCGGGGATCGGGCGCCGCCGCGCTGTCTGTCGGCGGGTCAGCCGGGTTTTTGGTGTTCGATGGGTTCATGGATGATCTCCTTTTGTTTGCAGATCATGCCTTCAAAAAGCCCTTGATGGCAAACAGTGTGCCATCTGCTGCTTCACTCATCTGGTGGTGACCTACAGGCAGATAGCTCACCGTGACGCTTTTTCCACCGTCTTTCGCAGCGGCAACCAGCGGTTGCGCGGCCCGCGCTTGCGTCATCTGGTCTTGCTCGCCCAGCACAAAAAGCACTGGGCATGCTAGCTTGCGGATCGCTTTATCTCCGTTTTCATAGCTATCGCAGGCCTTGAAACCACGGTGAAACACATTGACCTTACCGTTGCTGGCCAGAACCCGACGGTTCAAAGCCAGCGAGCCGCCATAGACCCAAGTGCCCGGCCCGAATACCGAGGGCGGCGCAGACAATGTGGCACGAGAAAACACGTTGATCATCTTCATGGCGGATTCCGGGTCGCTTAACGACGCCTCAAGCAGCTGTGCAGAAACCTTCATCGGCGCCGCAGTGCCTACAAGCACCAGGTGACTGATCCGTGCCCCCAAGTTTGCAGCCGCTTCCAGCGCGATGAGCGAGCCCCAGCTGTGGCCGACCAGCGCCGCCTTTTGCACGCCCGCAGCATCCAGCAAGGAGCCTATAAAGCCCGCAGCCTCTTCAACAGTGGCCGGCGCGTCACCTGCGCTGCGGCAATGGCCGGGCAAATCCACTGCCAGCACGTTCCAGCCATGATTGGCCAGATAGCGGCTTTGCAGGATCCAGACGCTGTGGTCATGCAAGACTCCATGAATGAAGACGACGGTGGGCTTGCTGGCGTCAAACGCTTTGCCGCCGGTGTAGCAATAGGTTTTGTGGCCGTTGACTTGCAGCTCCATGATCAAGCCCCCGCCTTTTCGACAATCTTTTCGGCTGCTTTCAACGCACGTTTCAAGTCGTCGATCAGGTCGTCGGCATCTTCCAGCCCAATGCTCAGCCGTATCGTGCCCTGGGTGATGCCGCCTGCGGCCAATGCTTCGTCTGTCATACGAAAGTGCGTTGTGCTGGCGGGGTGAATCACCAGGCTTCGGCAGTCGCCCACGTTGGCGAGGTGACTGAAGACTTTCAGCGATTCAATGAACTTCGTGCCCTGCGCGCGGTTGCCCTTGATGTCAAAGCTGAACACCGAGCCCGCGCCGCGCGGAAGGAGCCTTTTTGCCAGTGCATGGCTGCTGTGCGAGGGCAGCAAGGGGTGCCCGACCCGCGAAACAAAGGGTTGGCTGGCCAGAAACTCCACGACCTTTTGCGTGTTGTGCATATGGCGCTCCATGCGCAAAGACAGCGTTTCGACTCCCTGCAAGATCAGCCATGCGGAGTGGGGGCTCAGGCAGGCGCCAAAATCACGCAACCCCTCACGCCGCGCACGCAGCAGAAAGGCTCCCACCGTGGACTCTTCCGTGAACACCATGTTGTGAAAGCCTTCATAGGGCGTTGCCAGCTCGGCGAACTTGCCGGTCTTGGCATGTGAGGCGGCCCAATCGAAGCTGCCGCCGTCCACCACAATGCCGCCAATGACCGTGCCGTGACCACTCAAAAATTTTGTGGCCGAGTGATAGACCAGATCGGCGCCATGCTCAAACGGCCTCATGAGCCAGGGCGAGGTGAGGGTGGAGTCCACCAGCAGCGGCACGCCGGCTTCGTGGGCAATGGCGCTGATGGTTGGGATATCCAGCACA
>JAHEBY010000052.1 GCA_024642025.1 Comamonadaceae bacterium
AGAATGAGATTGCCCAGAGCGAGGGCGCGACCGGCATGCCGCTGGCCCGTTTCTGGGTGCACAACGGTTTTGTACGGGTGGATAGCGAGAAGATGTCCAAGAGTCTGGGCAACTTTTTTACCATTCGCGAAGTACTGGGCAAATACGATGCCGAGACGGTGCGGTTTTTTCTGGTGCGCACCCATTACCGCAGCGCGCTGAATTACAGCGACGCACATCTGGACGATGCGCGCCAGGCGCTCAAGCGACTTTACACGGCACTTGATACGGTGCCGCCCGCCGCCGTCAAAATTGACTGGAGCAATCCGTTTGCCGCTAGGTTCAAGGCGGCAATGGATGAGGATTTTGGTACGCCAGAGGCAGTGGCCGTGTTGTTTGATTTGGTTGGCGAAGTGAATCGTACAAAGTCCGTCGAGATGGCGGGGTTGCTAAAGGTCTTGGGCGGCTGTCTTGGCTTGCTGCAGAATGCTCCGAAAACGTTCTTGCAGTGGCGACCGCCAATAAATCTGGACGCGCATGGGATGACGGTAACTTCTGGTTCCGAAAACCTGACGGTTGGCGCACTGGGCAGCAGTATTGAGCAACTTATCGCTCAACGCACAGCCGCCAAAGCCGCCAAGAACTTCGCGGAAGCCGACCGAATACGCATCGCATTGCTCGACAAAGGCATTGTTCTCAAAGACTCGCCCACTGGCACAAGTTGGGAAGTTCAATGAGCGACGCTAAAGAGAATTTGGCCTTAGCCCCCGATAATCCTTAAATGTCTGCTACTGATAATATAGCTGACGTGATGGCCACGCCGCACTACTGGTCTGATGCCTGCAAGCACCTGGTCAAGAAAGACCGCGTGATGAAGCGACTCATTCCACAACATGGAGACGGCTGCCTGCATACACGCGGCGATGCCTTCACCACGCTGGCTCGCAGCATCGTTGGGCAGCAGATCTCTGTGAAGGCGGCGCAGACGGTGTGGGACCGGTTTGCCAAATTGCCGCGCAAGATGTCTCCTGGCAATGTGTTGAAGCTCAAGGTGGACGATATGCGAGCGGCCGGGCTGAGTGCGCGCAAAATCGAGTATCTTGTCGACCTTGCACTGCACTTTGACAGCGGGGCCATTGCGCCCAAGGCATGGGAGGCGATGGACGACGAAACCGTTATCGCCGAATTGGTCGCGATTCGGGGCATCGGCCGTTGGACGGCTGAGATGTTCCTGATCTTCCACATGATGCGCCCCAATGTGCTGCCGTTGGACGATGTGGGCCTCATCAACGGCATCAGCCAGAATTACTTCTCGGGCGAATCGGTCAGTCGCAGCGATATTCGGGAGGTCGCGGCGGCCTGGGCGCCGTTTTGCAGCGTTGCCACGTGGTACCTCTGGCGCTCGCTGGACCCGTTGCCGGTGGTCTACTAGGCTCGCAGTCTCAGATTCATATTTTTGCCCGCATCTGACGTGAAGATGTAACAAGCCTGGCCAGTGTTACATTTCCGGCTGCGGAAACAAGGAGAACGTAATTGTCAAAGAAATCGTTTCTTGAGTTTGAGCAACCCATTGCCGAGCTTGAAGGCAAGATTGAAGAGTTGCGCTACGTACAAAACGAGTCTGCAGTAGACATCTCTGCCGAAATCGAGCAGCTCAGCAAAAAAAGCCAGCAGCTCACCAAAGACATCTATAGCGACCTGACGCCGTGGCAGGTCACCAAAATTGCCCGACACATCGAGCGGCCCTATACGCTGGACTATGTTTCGGAAATATTCACCCATTTTGTGGAAATGCATGGTGACCGCCATTTTGCTGACGACCTGAGCATTGTTGGCGGGCTTGCGCGTTTTAATGGCACGCCGTGTATGGTGATCGGCCAGCAAAAAGGGCGCGATACCAATGAGCGCAAGTTGCGCAATTTCGGTATGAGCAAGCCCGAGGGTTACCGCAAGGCGCTGCGTTTGATGAAAACGGCTGAAAAATTCAAATTGCCGGTATTCACGTTTGTAGATACGCCCGGGGCTTACCCTGGCATTGATGCCGAGGAGCGCTGCCAGTCTGAAGCCATCGGCCGCAATATTTTCGAGATGGCGCAGCTGGAAGTGCCCATCGTCACCACCATCATTGGAGAAGGGGGCTCAGGCGGTGCGCTGGCCATTTCGGTGGCAGATCAGGTCCTGATGCTGCAATACGCCATTTACTCCGTCATCAGCCCGGAGGGCTGCGCATCCATTCTCTGGAAAACCTCCGACATGGCCAAAGAAGCGGCCGACGCTCTGGGCATCACCGCGCACCGGCTCAAGGCTCTGGGCCTTGTGGACAAGATCGTGACCGAGCCGGTTGGCGGTGCGCACCGTGACCTGAAACAAATGTCAGCCTTTCTGAAGCGTGGGCTGGTCGATGCCTACCGGCAGGTCAGCGACCTTAAGGTCAAGGAGTTGCTCGATCGCCGCTACGAGCGGCTGCAAAGCTATGGCCGCTTTACCGACACAAAAGCCAGCGCCAAGTAGCCGTCCGTCGAGCTTGGTATGAGTCAGACGCTGGCCGAGGCGATGGCCGGCTTTTCCCCCGCGCTGCCTTTTTCGGTGGCCTATAGCGGCGGTGCCGATTCAACGGCGTTGCTGCTCGCTTGCGTGGAAAAATGGCCCGGGCAGGTCAGCGCTATTCACGTCCATCACGGCTTGCAGGCCGCCGCAGATGACTTTGAAAAGCACTGTGTCGCGTTTTGCGAACGCCATGATGTTGGGCTGACCACCGTGCGCGTAAATGCCAATGCCGCTCCGGGCCAAAGCCCGGAAGATGCTGCCAGACGTGCCCGTTATGAGGCTTTTAGGGCCTTAGCCCCTGTCCAGTCTGCAAATGTAGCTATCAAAAATGTAGCTTTTACGGTTGCCCTGGCGCAGCATGCAGATGATCAGGTGGAGACCATTGTGCTGGCCCTGAGCCGTGGCGCGGGTCTGGCGGGCCTGTCTGGCATGCCAACGTCGTGGATGCGTGATGGAGTTCAATATCACCGGCCCTTGCTGGGCGTGAGCGCGCTCGAAATCCGGTCCTGGCTGGCTAACCGTGGGCTATCTGCCCACCTGCCGATAGGGCACGGCTTTGTTGAAGATCCCACTAACGCCGACGAGCAATTCACCCGGAACCGTATCCGAGCCCGGATTTTGCCGACGCTTGAGGCCGTTTTTCCGCAGTTTCGGGACACTTTTGCCAGAAGTGCCGGCCATGCCGCGCAAGGACAGGAATTGCTGGTGGAGTTGGCTAAGGAAGACCTGTCGCTATGCGTTCAAATTGGTAGCGAAATGCCCGTCATCGCGAAATTGCGGGAACTCTCCCCGGCTCGCCAGGCGAACCTGCTGCGCCATTGGTTAAAGACTGCGTTTGGGACCGTGCCCACAACGGCCCAGCTCGATGAGTTGCAGGCCCAGTTGCAGGCCTGTACCACCCGCGGCCACCGCATCCACATCAAGGTGGGCGACGGGTTCGTGCAGCGGCGCGGGGCGCATCTCGATTGGTACAATCCACAGGTTTTGCTCCCGAAAAATTCATAGTCATGGCATTGATCGTTCACAAATACGGCGGCACGTCGATGGGCTCAACCGAGCGCATCGGCAATGTGGCCAAACGCGTTGGCAAATGGGCACGCGCCGGGCATCAAATGGTGGTGGTGCCCAGCGCCATGAGCGGCGAGACCAATCGCCTGCTGGCACTGGCCAAAGAACTGGCGCCAGCCAGACATTCAGATGCCTATGGCCGCGAACTGGACATGCTGGCCTCCACGGGTGAGCAGGCCTCCAGTGCGCTGCTGGCCATTGCCCTGCAGGCTGAGGGGCTCGAATCGGTAAGCTACGCCGGCTGGCAGATCCCCATCAAAACAACCAGCGCTTACACCAAGGCACGCATTGAGTCGATTGATGACACGCGTGTTCGCACTGACTTGGCTGCTGGCAAGGTTGTCATCGTGACCGGTTTTCAAGGCGTGGACGCTGGTGGAAACGTTACCACGCTGGGCCGTGGCGGCAGCGATACCTCGGCGGTGGCCGTGGCCGCCGCGCTCAAAGCGGCTGAATGCCTGATCTACACCGATGTGGATGGCGTCTACACGACCGACCCACGGGTGGTTGCCGAGGCCCGCCGGCTTCATACGGTGAGTTTTGAGGAGATGCTTGAAATGGCGTCGCTCGGCTCCAAGGTGCTGCAAATTCGGTCGGTCGAATTTGCCGGCAAATACAAGGTGCCATTGCGCGTGCTGTCCAGCTTCACGCCATGGGATATCGATCTCGCAGAAGAGGCCCGCTCGGGCACTCTGATTACTTTTGAGGAAGACGAGCATATGGAACAAGCCATCGTATCCGGCATCGCATTTAACCGCGACGAAGCCAAGATTTCCGTGCTGGGCGTGCCCGACACGCCCGGCATCGCGTACCAGATTCTGGGCGGGATTGCAGACGCCAATATTGATGTGGACGTGATCATCCAGAACGTCAGCAAAGAGGGCAAAACAGACTTCAGTTTCACCGTGAACCGTGCCGACTACGCCCGCGCCATGGACATACTCAAGGAACGTGTCTTGCCGTCGCTGGGCGCTCTGGAATTGACGGGCGATCCCAAGATCTGCAAAGTTTCCATCGTGGGCATCGGCATGCGTAGCCATGTAGGGGTGGCCAGCAAGATGTTCCGCTGCCTGTCGGAAGAGGGCATTAATATCCAGATGATTTCCACATCAGAGATCAAAACCTCGGTGGTGATCGACGAAAAATACATGGAGCTGGCTGTGCGGGCCCTGCACAAGGCTTTTGATCTGGAGCAGCAGGCCGCGTAACGAGATGAAGGCCTGAATGAAAAAGTAATCTGACCCGGGTTTTCGCTTGTGTTCACAGTCTCTCGCAGTCGTGAGATAATGTTTACATTGGAAACGTGACCGAGTGGCCGAAGGTGCTCCCCTGCTAAGGGAGTATGGGGTGTAGAGCCTCATCGAGGGTTCGAATCCCTCCGTTTCCGCCACACTGCTGGTAAACAAAAATGGGCCCTCGGGCCCATTTTTGTTGGCGATCGTCAGTTGAGTCGATACGGGCGGTGCTGTTGACGGGCTGCCTGCCAGGATCGAAGTGTCCTCACTCGTCTACGGAAGCGCTCCAGCGGTTATTCCAGTCTTTCTGAAGATCGCGGCGGTCCCGCTTGGTTGGTCTGCCGTGTGTCAGTGATTGCGCGGGTTCGGTGCCAAAGCGCCGCTGTTCGGCTGCCAAGGCACGGGCCTGCAAGCTCTCGGGTGTTTCTTCGTAGAGAAGTTGCGCCACGGGCGCGGCACCGCGCTTGTCGCTCACGCCCAATACCTTTACCGTTCGCGCATAGTGGCCCTGGCGCATGGCGACGACATCTCCGGCCTTGACCTCGCGTGAGGCCTTGGTCTCCAACTGATTGATCAGGACGCGCCCTTTGTCGATCTCGTCCACCGCCAGCGAACGGGTCTTGTAGAAGCGGGCGGCCCAAAGCCATTTGTCGATACGGATCTTTTCCATCGTCTTTAAGCTGGCGTTGTAGTTCAGGCTACTTTCAGGGGAGCGTGGCCAAGTGGCAAATGCACAGTCGCCATTACGCCCGAAACGCCCACAGACCGCGACCAGTTTTTTATCATAATACTGCCGCCCATGGCCTGTGCAATATCTTTGCAGATCATCAAGCCCAGCCCCGAACCACTGTGCGCGTGGCCGGCGGAAAACGGTTGAAACAGGCGGGACTGCAGCTCGGCGCTTATGCCCGGCCCGCTGTTGAATACTTCAAGTGTGGCGTCTGAGGTGTTGGCGCGGGTATTCACGACGATCTGAGCATCTGCAGGCGCATGCTTGATTGCGTTATGTATCAGATTGCGCGCGAGTTCGCGCAGCATCCACTCGTGCGCCTGCAGGGTGGTCGCTGACGTGTTCACCTCGAAGTCAATATTCTTTTCAGCCAGTAATGGCGACAGTTCAACGGCAGTGGCCCGCACAATCTGCGCCAAATCCTGCGTCTGGGTATCCTCCTGAGTCTTGAGCTGCTGCACCTTGGCCAGCGCCAGCATCTGATTCGCCAGGGTGGTCGCGCGGTCGACCGTGCTACTGATTTCCTGAAGTGCCTGCACCGGTTCAACATCTCCTCGCGCGGCAGACTGCACCTGTGCCTTAAGAACCGCAAGCGGTGTTCGCAACTGATGGGAGGCGTCGCGTATAAAGCGTTTCTGGTTATCCAGCAAATTTTGCAGACGCGCCATGACTTGGTTCGTCGCATCAACAAGCGGGTGCAGTTCACGCGGAATGTGGAGTGCATCAATCGGCTCCAGATCACCTTGTGGCCTAGTGCGCAGTCGGGCGCTCAAGTCGCGCACCGGGCGAGTGGCACGCTGCACCACCACCACCACCACTAGCGCGATCACACCCGTCAGAATGGATTGCCGCCACAAGGTGTCGATCAGAATTTGCCGCGCCAGCGTGCGCCGCAAATCCAGGGTTTCAGCCACTTGAATGGTGGCCATCCCAAGGCCGCTTTGGCTGGCGACAGGCTGCAGCAGCACAGCCACGCGCACTGCCGTGCCTCGAAATTTGTCATCGTAAAAGTCGACCAGCGCGGCATACGGTCCCTGGTCAGGAATTCGCCCATGCCAGGCAGGCAGATCCGCCTCGCCACCTATGACATCGCCTTTGACATTGGAAATGCGATAGACCATCACGCTACGATTGTCGGCTTCGAAGGCTTCAAGCGCCGCGTAAGGCACCGTGGCGCGCAAGACGGCCTCGCTCCCTTCGCCGGTTACCTCCAGCATTTCACCGATGGATTTCGCCGATGCCAGCAGCGTGCGGTCATAGGCGGTGTTGACGGCAGAGAATGCCTGCCGATACAAGGTGACGGTGTCAACCAGGACAAAGAGTGCGATGGGCACCAGGATTCCAACCAAGAGATGACGGCGCAGCGATCGGCTTGCATTTGCCATATCAAGCGCCTGTCTTCAGCAGATAGCCCAGACCGCGCAGCGTCATCAGCACAGCGCCTGTATCGGCCAATTTCTTGCGCAAGCGATAGACCACAACTTCAATGGCGTCCTGCTTCACATCAAGCTCGCCGGCAAAGACCACGTCGAGCAAGTGTTCCTTTGTGACTGCATGGCCGGGCTTTTCGATCAGGGACTTCAACAGGGCCAGCTCACGGGGTGTGAGTTCAAGAATCGCATTGCCGTGATAGAAAACCCCGTTGGTTTTGTCATAGCGCAGTTGGCCCCACTGGACCGCTTCTGAGACTCCATGGCCGCTTGCGCTACGCCGAACCAGCGCGTTGATCCTCGCTTCAAGTTCGTTGAGATCAAAGGGCTTGGCCAGATAGTCATCGGCGCCCGTATTCAGCCCAATGATCCGGTCTCCGACAGTGCCACGGGCGGTGAGAATCAGCACGGGTGTGTTCATGCCTCTCTCCCTGGCTTGCGCCAGCACGTCGAGTCCGTCAACACCAGGCAGGCTCAAGTCCAGCAAAACAACATCGGGCCGTATAGCCTGCCAGTTTTCAAGTGCATGTCTGCCTTCCCCGCAAACGGTCACGGCAATAGACCTTCGCTCAAGCGCGCGTTTGAGCGTGGCTTGCAACGCTGGATCGTCTTCAACGAGCAGAAGACGCATGAAAGAAGTGCATGGAGTTGATCGGTGTTTTCCCTAGTGATTTTTGACAGCCGACTGACAGTCTGTGGGTGCATCATAGTGTGGTTCGTCAACTACCAGAGGAGACCCTTATGCGTCGCGATACCTTTTTGAAATCTTTGGCTGCATTGGCAGGTGCCGGTGCGCTGCCACTATCTGCTTTCGCCGGCACCAACATCAAGATGATGATTCCGGCAAATCCTGGCGGTGGCTGGGATGGCACCGGTCGGGCTTTGGGCAAAGCGCTTATCGATAGCAAGGCTGCCGAGACCGTGCAATATGACAACAAAGGGGGCGCTGCAGGCGTCATTGGCCTGGCGCAGTTTGCCAATGCCACAAAGGGTGATGACAACGCGCTGATGGTGATGGGTGCGGTCATGTTGGGCGGCATCATTTCGTCGAAACCACCCGTGGGGCTTGACAAAGTGACTCCCATTGCGCGCTTGACCAGCGAGTACAACGTGTTTGTGGTGCCAGCCGAGTCACCGCTGAAGACCATGAAGGATGTGGTCGAGCAGTTCAAGAAAGATCCCGGCAGCGTGAAGTGGGGCGGTGGCTCCAAAGGTTCCACAGAGCATATTTCAGCTTCGATGCTGGCTGGCAAGGTTGGTGTTGATCCCAAAAAGGTCAACTACATCGCTTTCCGGGGAGGTGGCGAAGCGACTGCCGCCATTTTGGGAAACAACGTGACCGTTGGAGGCAGCGGTTACAGCGAATTCGCTGAATACATCAAGGCTGGGAAGATGCGCGCGATTGGCGTGACATCGGAAAAGCGTTTGCCGGGCGTTGCTGTGCCGACCATGCGGGAGCAGGGCTATGACGTGGTGCTTGGCAACTGGCGCGGCGTGTATGGGGCTGCAGATATCACCGCTGCCCAGCGCGCGGCCTTGACTGAAATGGTTGTGAAGGCTACCAAATCCAAAGCCTGGGAAGAGGCACTGGAGCAAAACAAATGGACCTCCGCCCTTTTGACCGGCAAGGCCTTTGACGATTTCGTTGATGGCGATTTTGCTGCCTTGCGCGGCACCATGCACCTCGCAGGCATGTTGTGATGAAGCGGGGCGGCTCGAGCCGCGCGCAAACATTGATTGGCGCGGGACTGGTCGCCTTGGCGATGGTGATGATGGCAGGTGCGCGGGATATTCCATCCAGCACCGGCTATTCGGGCGTCGGCCCCAATTTTCTGCCTTGGCTGGTGGGTGGCCTGCTGCTCGTCAGTGGGGTATGGGTTGTCTGGGAGGCCCGTACGGGAGGCTACCGCAATATGGAAGAGCCAAGTGGTGCCGAGCGAGGCTTCTGGCCGGGCTTTGCATGGATGTCCGCCGGGCTGCTTGCCAACGCGGCACTGATAACCACCATTGGGTTCATACTGAGCTGTACGCTGTGTTTTGTGCTGGCCGTGCGCGGTTTGCGCAACGCTGATCAAGCGGGTGCGCGGCCTTCCGTGCCTGAGAGGGGCTCCATGAGACAGACGGCACTTGATTTGGTTATAGGGCTGGCGATCTCGGCCCCGGTTTACTGGATGTTTACCAAGTTGCTGGCGATCAATTTGCCCGGCCTGACGTCAAGCGGGTGGCTCTGATGGAACTTTGGAACCAACTCTGGGCGGGTTTTGCCACCGCGGCCACGCCAATCAACCTGCTTTGGTGCTTTGTGGGATGTATGGTGGGCACTGCCGTTGGCGTATTGCCCGGCATTGGGCCCGCCGTGGCGGTGGCTATGTTGCTGCCCATCACGACCAAGGTAGATGCCACGGCGTCAATGATATTTTTTGCAGGCATCTACTACGGCGCGATGTATGGTGGCTCCACTACTTCCATCCTGCTCAACACGCCAGGTGAAACCGGGAGCATGATCACGGCGATGGAAGGCAACAAGATGGCCAAAAGTGGCCGTGCTGGCGCTGCGCTGGCCACATCCGCCATCGGCTCCTTTGTAGCCGGAACGATTGCAACGGTACTTGTCACGCTGTTCGCCCCAATTCTGGCCAATTTCGCGGTTCGCCTCGGGCCGCCTGAATACTTCATGCTGATGGTACTGGCCTTTACAACGGTCAGCGCTGTTTTGGGGCGCAGCACGCTGCGCGGCATGGTCGCACTATTTGTGGGCCTTGCCGCAGGCCTGATTGGCATGGATCAAATATCGGGTCAGGCACGTTACACCGGCGGCGTTCCCGAGCTTTTGGATGGCATTGAAATTGTGTTGGTTGCCGTAGGCTTGTTTGCTGTAGCCGAAGCCCTGTATGCAGTTCTTTACGAAGGTGGACCGGCAGAAGGCCAGAACCCGCTGAGCCGCGTTCATATGACCATGGCCGACTGGCGGCGCTCGGTGCCGGCATGGCTTCGCGGCACGGCAATTGGCTTCCCGTTTGGCACCATTCCTGCAGGCGGAAGTGAAATTCCAACGTTTCTCAGCTATGCGGCCGAGAAAAAGCTGGCAAAGGGCGACAATCTGGCCGAGTTTGGCACTGCAGGTGCCATTGAGGGCGTTGCTGGCCCCGAGGCCGCCAATAACGCGGCCATAACCGCCACGCTGATTCCCTTGCTCACACTGGGAATTCCAACCTCCAACACAGCCGCCATATTGCTGGGTGCGTTTCAAAACTATGGCATCCAGCCCGGCCCGCAACTGTTCACGACGTCGGCGGCGTTGGTCTGGGCGCTGATCGCGTCGCTGTATATCGGCAATGTGATGCTGTTGATTTTGAATTTGCCCATGGTGGGCCTTTGGGTCAAGTTGTTGAAGATACCCAAGCCTTACCTGTATGCCGGCATTTTGATTTTTGCAACGGTAGGCGTTTATGGCATGCGCCAAAGTGCGTTTGACCTGGTTTTGCTGTACGTCATCGGTCTGATCGGCGTGGTAATGCGCCGCTATGATTTTCCCACCGCGCCTGTGGTGGTGGGTATGATCCTCGGGCCTCTGGCTGAGGCACAGATGCGCAATGCCCTCTCCATGGGAGAGGGCAACTGGCTCGTATTTGTGCAGCGGCCCATGTCTGCCACGCTTCTCGCTGTGGTGGTCGCCGTGCTGTTGGTGCCGCGGTTATTGAAGCTTCGTTCCACGGCGTAGTGCCTGGCTGGCAGGTTGATTTACGGCGAGTTCTGGGCCTCACCCTTGCTGACTGGA
>JAHEBY010000409.1 GCA_024642025.1 Comamonadaceae bacterium
CAAACGGTGAGTATAAAAAGCCAAAAAGATTTTTTTTCGGGCCTACTGTTCATGGGTGTCGGCGGTGCTTTCGCGTGGGGCGCCTCCGGCTACAGCATCGGCAGTGCAGCACGCATGGGTCCAGGCTATTTCCCCCTGATGCTGGGCGTGATCCTGGTTCTGCTAGGCATGGTCATTTCCTTCAAGGCATTGGTCGTTGAAACCGAGGCGGGTGACAAGATTGGCAAGTGGGCATGGAGGCCATTGGCATACATCATCGGGGCAAACCTTCTGTTTGGTGTTCTGCTGGGAGGCCTCCCCAGTGTGGGCTTGCCGGCTTCGGGCATGATTGCTGCCATCTATGGGTTGACTTTGGTGTCAAGCATGGCGGGGGATGCCTTCAAGCTCAAAGAAGTTCTGATCTTGGCAACCGTTCTGGCAATCGGCAGCTATTTGGCCTTTGTTGTGCTTCTGAAGCTGCAGTTTCCGGTTTGGCCTGCATTTATCACTGGTTAAGGGCGCGTCGTGGATCTCATCAACAATCTCTCGCTGGGCTTTAGCGTGGCGTTCACGCCCATCAACCTCGCCTATGCCTTTATTGGCTGTCTTTTGGGGACCCTGATTGGCGTGCTGCCAGGCATTGGCCCGGTTGCCACCATCGCCATGCTCCTGCCGGCAACCTATGCGTTGCCGCCCGTTTCCGCCCTCATCATGCTGGCTGGCATTTACTACGGTGCGCAGTACGGTGGATCAACCACTGCCATTTTGGTCAATCTGCCGGGTGAGTCGTCTTCTGTGGTGACCGTGATAGACGGATATCAAATGGCCAGAAAAGGGCGGGCGGGACCCGCACTGGCTGCGGCGGGACTGGGCTCGTTTTTTGCCGGTTGCGTGGGCACTTTGATTCTGGCTGCCTTTGCGGCTCCACTGACCGAGGTGGCTTTCAAATTCGGTCCGGCCGAATATTTTTCCCTGATGGTTCTGGGCCTGATTGGCGCCGTAGTGCTGGCCTCCGGCTCCCTCATCAAGGCTATCGCAATGATTGTGTTGGGCTTGCTGCTGGGCATGGTGGGAACCGACGTGAACTCCGGAGTGGCCCGATTTAGCTTTGACATCCCCGAGCTAACTGACGGTATTGGTTTTATCGTCATTGCCATGGGCGTGTTTGGGTACGGCGAAATCATTCAAAACCTCACCCAGCCAGAGGATGAGCGCGAAGTGTTCACCGGCAATGTGCAAGGCCTGATGCCCACGGCCGAGGACTTCAAGAACATGGTGCCAGCGGTGTTGCGCGGTACAGCATTGGGTAGCGCGCTGGGTATTTTGCCTGGTGGCGGTGCGCTTTTGGCATCGTTCGCCGCCTACACAGTCGAGAAGAAAACGAAGCTCAAGCCTGGCGAAGTGCCATTTGGTCAGGGCAACATCCGTGGTGTGGCGGCCCCGGAGTCCGCCAACAACGCCGGGTCGCAGACGTCGTTCATCCCGTTGCTGACGCTAGGTATTCCTCCCAATGCAGTGATGGCATTGATGGTTGGCGCCATGACCATCCACAATATTCAACCTGGCCCTCAGGTCATGACCAGCAATCCCGAGCTCTTTTGGGGCTTGATCGCCTCAATGTGGATCGGCAATGCCATGCTTGTCATATTGAACCTGCCGCTCATCGGCATCTGGATCAAGCTGCTCACGGTGCCCTACCGTTGGCTATTTCCGGCCATTGTGCTGTTCTGTGCCATTGGGGTTTATTCCACCAACAACAACACGTTTGATGTCTGGATGGTGGGCCTGTTTGGCATCATTGGTTACCTGTTCATCAAGCTCGGCTGCGAACCCGCGCCGCTTTTGCTCGGATTTATTCTCGGCCCCATGATGGAAGAAAACCTGCGCCGGGCCATGCTGCTGTCACGCGGTGACTGGAGCGTGTTTGTTACGCGTCCTCTGTCGGCTGGCCTGCTGGCTGCTGCAGTGCTGTTGTTGATTATCGTGTTGCTTCCATCCGTCAAGAGCAAGCGCGAAGCGGCCTTCGTGGAAGAATAGTTTGGCGGCGGTTCGATCATTGCAAACAGCACAGCATCCCCTGCGCCTATCGCTTCACAACGAAGTCCATGCGCGCCCACCGCAACCGCTGACCGCACCGTTGGCCCTCACCCATGTGGTGATGGTTTGCAATGCGGCAGAGCGTGCAGCCAGCCGCGAGCATATTGCAGCCCTGCTGCGTGACAACCATCAGCCACAGCCAGACGCGAATTCCAGTTATGTACGTATTGACCTCGGGCCTTTCACACTGCGGTGGGAGCTGCATACCGAGTTTGTGAACTGGACTTTTTCCTGTCCGATGACACTTGAGTCCCTGGGCGGTCCAGTGCCTGGTCGGGCACTCGACAAGGTCCCGCAGGAATGGTTTTCGGGGCTACCCGGGCAGTGTCTGGCCAGTCTTCACTTGTGGGTGATGTCGATCGTCGCGCCGGACAAAGGGGGAATCGTCAAGCGGATTCTGATGGAGGATACGCTGGTTGCTTCCAGCGTGGCGGGCGCCGCCGCCGAAATCTATACCGATTTCTCGATTCATGCGGATGGCTATTCGCGCATGGTGCTTTTCTCAGATGCCATGACCGTTCGACGGTTGGGTCGTCTGGTGCAACGCTTGCTTGAAATTGAAACTTATCGCATGGCGGCCTTGCTGGGCTTGCCTGCGGCGAGAGAGGCTTCGAGCATTTTGTCCAGCGCCGAAGGCGAGTTGGCCGAACTTGCGCAGGCCATTCGCAGCGCCACGCGCGAAGACGAACCCCTGCTGCTTGACCGCCTTACGAAGCTGGCGGGTCAAGTTGAGAGTCAGCACGCAGCCACTCATTCACGATTTTCCGCCAGCGCCGCCTATTTTGAGTTGGTTGACAAGC
>JAHEBY010000053.1 GCA_024642025.1 Comamonadaceae bacterium
TCTGGAAATGGCGGTGTGGTCAGGAGTGTGGGCACCCAGTTGCTGTCCATCGTCAATTGAACGTAGGTGACCGGTCTCAAAAGATTGATTTCATACTTGGTGGACCATGCAGCTACAAAAGCGTCAGCCATGGCAATGTTGAGGCGGGCATAGGTGATGGCCGCGTCGGCAAGACTGGCATTTCGAATTTTGAGCAAATCACCAGCAATAAACGCCCAATGGCCTGCCGGGGTGGGCGTCTTTCCGGGGTCATCGGCCCAATAAAGGGCAACCTGTCTTTGCTCCTGGGTCGCCTGTTGAGATACCTTGTACACCTCCCCCGCATCTTTGTAGAGCAAAGAACCAGGGTCTTCGGAGTAGGGCGGCGGCGGCGGCGCCGCGCAGGTCTTGCCATTCTTTAGCACGAAGGGTCGATTCTCGCCCCACCAGGGAAGCAGCGGCGCGGCAAATGTGGGCGGTGTAGCGCTCCATCGGCCCTCACCACTGGGCGGTACATATTTCTTGCGGTCTCGGCGGATAGGGCCCCAGGCCTCATGTCCGCCGTCCGTGCGGGCCCAGGTTATGATGGCCATGGCCATGAGTTTGCCAAAGGTTTCGGACCGGTTTGTGATGTCTGGCGTGATACTGCTGGGGTCAAAGTCCTGCCGGTACTTGAGCGGCAGACTGCGCTCAAGCAGGTCGATACGCGCCTTGTTCTCAACCGAAGCGTTGCTGAACATCATGCGGGTCATGGTGGCCAGTGAGGCGTTGGCCACCGTAGGCCAATGCAGCGGCTCGTCAGGTTGCGCCCACGGTAACGAACTCAGCTCGTTGAGTTGCCCGGCCAGACTTTTGTAGCCCGGCATTCCGGGAACAATCGATTCATACAGCGTAAGCCCCAAATAGCCCAGCGCACGCGACGCTACGGGCGGGCTGAATCCCGGTGTTTGCTGGGTAATTTGCAGGACCAGCGAAAACCATTCTGTGGCGACGTTTGTGGTGAACTTGTCCGCGGATTTGATGCCCTGCGCGGAGGAGGTTTGACCCGCGGCGCTAAGCGGTTGCAGGCAGGCGAGCAGTAAAGTGAGGCAAACCACGCCGGTCAAAAAACGCCTTTTCATGGTGCCGTCCATGCGCTCGCGCCTTTTTCTCTGTCCACCACATAAAAACTGTCGGACCGTACAAGTTGCCAAGGGCCCCAGTCTCCATGGGGCCATTGCACCCTGACTTTTGCTGATTTTGCCTGCCCCAACCCGAAATGCATCCAGCCCAAATGCCCACTCGCGTGTCCGCCGCCAATGGTCAGCTCCTGACGTAAGACTTGCGGCTTGGCTTGATCGCCCAGATCCACTTCTACCCAAGCGCCAATAGCATCCCTGTTGCCGCCAGGCTCCTGCAAGCGCAATTGAAGCCAATGTTCCATGGGCAAGGGTTTGTCTGCCGTTCCTGCGCCCACGTTGCGCCAAAGCTGAGCCTTGTCCCACCTGTTGACGACCACGATGTCGAGCAAACCATCGCCGTTAAGATCAGCCAGCATGCCGCCACGACCACGTTGAAAACTGGCCATTCCTGCTTGTTGGCCAGCCTCAAAAAAAGTACCGTCCGGCTGCTGCAACAAGAGGTTGTTGGGGTCAAGCGTCGCAAAGTCGGGCATGGTCGATACGTTGCCTTTAACGATGAAGAGATCGACTAACCCATCGTTATTGACGTCAGCAAACTGCGCATGCCAGGCGGTGGAGGGATGGATATCGCCACCCACATAAGGCCTATGCGCCGTAAGGCCGCGCTTAAATGCAATGTCCCCGTATGTCGGTTGATCAGGACTCTGCAATTTTTGCAACTTGTTGTCAGCCATACTGGTGAGAAATACGTCAGGCTTGCCATCTCCGTCCAAATCGTGGCTCGCAATACCCATGCCCCAGATTTGAAGTGGCCTCCAGCCTTGAGCCTCTGTGTATAAAGCAGGCGGCTGATTGGGCGACAACTTCCAAAGCTGCTCCTGCCCACCCTTGTAGTACTCACGATCGTTGCTCACCCGCAAGGCGGGTTCCCCCTTTCGGTTCCAGTCTGAAAATAACATGGACAGCGCACAATAGCCTGGCGTCAAGGCGATTGCCGGTGCAAAGCCTTTGCCATCGGCAGCTGGGCGCATCAGGCTCGCGGGTGTGCAGGTTCCCCATGGAAATTCAGGCTTGCTTCGATCAAAGTATGTTCCGACCGCCAGTGTGGGCCAATTCTGGTCGCGTTCCCAAGTGGCCGAAAACGCCGTATGCCACGCGTTTGAGGTGGTCACGCGCCATAAATCGTTGGCGCGCTCGAACTTGCAATTGCCAAGGCCTCTAAAAACCTCGATCTCACCCACGCGCAGCACCACCAAATCGGCCTGACCGTCCCCGTCAATATCGATCGGGTAGGCGCCGATGGCGTTCGTAAGCTCGAGGCCAGATCTTTCTTCCTGCAATTTGAGAGGCCCACCTCTGGTGCTCCTATTGCGATAGAACTTCGCTTTGTTGACGCCACCGGTCACATATAGCTCGGGCAGGCCATCGCTATCGCAATCGAATGTTGCTACACCGCCACCCACCATGAACTCGTCTTCTCCATCAAAACGGCTTTGCAGGCCAGCGCTATCGGTTTCTTCCACGAAACGGGGAATGGCGGGAACGGCCACTTCAGCCGCTAGTGCGCACGGCAGTGCGAGGCAGACAAACGTTGCTTGGAAGATTATTCGGTATACAAGGCGCATTCAATATCCGTCAGACGGTGACCCACTGGCCGCTCTTCTCTGATTCAAACAGGGCATCGATGACACGCATGTTTTTGATGGCATCGTCTAGACCATATGGCAAGTCAATCTCGCCCCGAACGACGCGAGAGAAGGCGTCACCCTGCAGCGTGTACATGTTGGAGGCGGGAACTACTTGCGTCGTGGTGGACGAACCATCCAAGGCAGAGCCATCATCATGAAAGACGCGGGTTTCCCCGCCCAGCGGCGCATTGAAAGGAATCTGAATTTCAAGACGATTCTTTGTGCCACAAACCTGCACCCGCTGATACACCACTGATTGCGTTGAAACGGTAAAGTCCAGACGCCTCCCGTCACCAAAATCCAGTAAAGCGCTGACCGTGCGATCCGTGTTGAAGTCCGGATCCCGGTCTATCAACGCGATCACTCGCTTGGGTTCGGAGTCAAACAGGAATCGGCCAGTGACGATTGGGTAACATCCGATGTCGTAAAGCGCGCCACCACCGATATCAGCCATGTTCCTGATATTGGCTGCGTCGCGGTTGAAGTATGCGAAATAGGCCTGCAGGCTTCGCACCTCACCCAAGTCGCCGCCACGCACCTGGTCTCGGACAGCGAGCCATTGCGGATGAAAGCGAACCATGAAGGCCTCCATGATGTGGACCTTGCTGGCCACTTCACGCAGCTGCTCTGCCTCATCTGCAGTCATTGCCACGGGCTTTTCGCATAACACATGTTTGCCCGCCCGCGCAGCCTGCAGCGTTAGAGGCACATGTAAATGGTTGGGTAGCGGGTTGTAGATGGCCTCAATGTCCGGGTCCGAAAACAATTCTTCATAGGAGCCGTAAGCTTTTGGAATGCCCATTTCGGCTGCCACCTGCTTTGCGTGGGGCAGCGAGCGGGACGCTATCGCCCGAATATCACAATGCTGCCCCAGCTGCATGGCCGGGATGACCTTTTCCCGTCCGATTTTTGCTGTGCTCAGTATTCCCCAGACCACCTTTTTCATATGCCCGCCTCCGGTTCACTTTTCAGATAAACGAATTGAGCAGATTTTCAAGTTGCTCCTGTCGGCCTGATACGGGCCGTGTGTCCGCATTGTTCTGCAAAACTCGTGTCGCTACTGCGTCCAGGCTCATTCTGCCGTTGAGCAATTCAACGCCGAATGTCGACTGCCATCCGGCGTAGCGGTCTTTGATGCTCTGGGCGTAGCGGCCATCAGCAATCATTTTCTCTGCAATGAGCAGGGCGCGGGCAGAAACGTCCATACCGCCAATATGGCCATGGAACATGTCTTCAGCATCGATTGATTGACGGCGAACCTTGCTGTCGAAATTCAGACCGCCGGTGGTGAATCCGCCACCCTGCAAGATGAGGTACATGCACAGTGCAGTCTCAGCAATGCTGTTGGGGAACTGGTCGGTATCCCACTGGCATTGCATGTCGCCACGGTTCATGTCGATAGAACCAAAAATTCCCAGATCAATTGCCGTAGCGATTTCATGCTCGAAGCTGTGACCGGCGAGTGTGGCGTGGTTGCCCTCAATATTGACCTTGATTTCCTTCTCCAGGCCATGCTTGAGAAGGAAGCCATAAACGGTGGCTACGTCAAAGTCATACTGGTGCTTGGTCGGTTCGCGCGGTTTAGGTTCGAGCAGGATCGTGCCCTTAAAGCCAATTTTGTGCTTGTAATCAACTACCATATGCAGAAAACGCCCCATCTGTTCCAGTTCCTGACCCATATTGGTGTTGAGTAAGGTTTCATACCCTTCCCGACCGCCCCACAACACATAGTTTTCACCACCCAATTTCAGCGTCGTGTCCATGGCCTCTTTTACCTGAAGAGCGCCCAACGCAAATATCTCGGGGTCCGGGTTGGTGGCCGCGCCTGACATGAATCGCCGGTGGCTGAACAGGTTGGCAGTGCCCCACAATAATTTCATACCCGTTGCTTGCTGCTTTTCAGCCAGGACGTCAGTCATGGCATGCAGGTTGGCTACGCTTTCGCGTGGCGTGCTGCCTTCAGGCGCTACATCCCGGTCGTGGAAACAGTAGTAGGGTGCCCCCAGCTTCTGGAAGAACTCAAACGCTGAGTCTGCCTTCGCGCGCGCGGCAGCCATAGGGTCAGCCATCTGTTGCCAGGGGCGTTCGAATGTGCCATCGTATCCAAACGGATCAAAACCGTTCCAGGAGAAGTTGTGCCAATAGCACACGGCAAACCGGAGGTGGTCAGCCATACGCTTTCCCATAACTTTGCGGTCAGCGTCATACCACTTGAAAGCAAGCGGATTTTTGGAGTCTGGCCCCTCATAACGAATGGGGGCAATTGCGTCGAAATAGGGAGTCATGAGAATTCCTCAAGTTTGGTTTCAATGGATGTCGCGCAGAGCGGGATACAGTTTGCGGAATCGTTCATAACGTGGCATCAGCAAGGCGTGTTCCGCAGGATCAGGGTGATAGGTTCGGGTGATGCCCGGCGCCGTACAAACGGTCTCGATTGAGGCGCCAGAAGCAATCCAGCCCAAACGTGCGGCGCCCAAGGCGCCGCCCGCCGCCGAGCTGTCGTGCGTGACCATTTCAGCGTCCAGCATGGTGGCCAATTGTTGGGCCCACAAGTCGCTTCGCGCACCGCCGCCAACGAGTGACAGGCGCTTTATCGAACTTCCTGCTGACTTCAGGGCGCGCAAACCGTCGGTCAGCCCAAACGTGACACCTTCCATGACGCTATAGGCTAGGGCCGCCACATCGGTGTCGTGGCTCAATTCATGAAAACTGCCTCGAATGGCTGCGTCGTTGTGAGGCGTGCGTTCGCCACTCAAATAAGGTAAAAACAGTGGGGCTGAGGCACGTTGCGTCTCGGTAACGGATTTGGCCTTAGCCTCCAGAGCTGCTTCAGATTCTGCGCCGATCAGTCGTGTCAGCCACTGCAGTGAACTGGCCGCAGAGAGCATGACACTCATTTGGTGCCAACGGTTGGATATGGCGTGACAAAAGGCATGGGTTGCGCTGGCGGCATTGGGCAGGTAGTTTGGCGTGACAACGAATGCGACGCCGCTGGTGCCAAGTGACAGGAAGCCGTCGCCGGCGTGGATGGCGCCCATGCCAATGGCGCTCGCTGCGTTGTCCCCAGCCCCGCCCGCCACCGCAATGCCAGACTTTAAACCCAGCAAGTTTGCCGCCTCGGATGTAAGAGAGCCGCTGACTTCATGCCCTTCAACCAGGCGCGGCATGTGGCGCATTTGCAGGCCGGTCAAGGCGAGCAGCTGAGATGACCATGCGCGCTTGGAAATGTCCAGCCACATGGTGCCACTGGCATCGGACATGTCTGTAACGTGCTCCCCGGTCAGCATCAGTCGCAAGTAATCTTTGGGAAGCAACACCTTTGCCACCTTGGCAAATTGGGCTGACTCGTGTTTAGCCAGCCAGCGCAATTTGGGCGCAGTGAACCCGGGCATCGCGAGGCTGCCGGCAATCTGGGGCAGCTCCGGCAGTTCCGTCATCATCTCCATGCATTCTGAAGCTGAGCGGGTGTCGTTCCATAGCATGGCGGGGCGCACCACAGAGTCATCACTGTCCAGCAGCACCGCGCCATGCATCTGGCCGGACAAGCCTATCGCTTTGACGGCCGCATAGGCGATTGGGTGTTGTTGACGCAGTCGACCCAATGCACTTTGTGTCGCTTTCCACCAGTCTGCTGGCGCTTGTTCACTATGCCCAGGATGTGGTCGGGAAATCTCAAGTGGCGCCCCAGCTGTGCCGAGCACCTGATGCGCGTCGTCGAGCAATAGCACTTTGACTTCCGAAGTACCCAAATCTATGCCAAGAAACATTGTTTTAACCCACCCTCTGTATGCTGCCGGGCGACAGCGGCCGCAGAAACCTGTGAAGTGTCAGTGCAGCCGCCCCCACCGCAGCCGCAAGCAACCCATAGCGGGCAGCCCGAAGTGTCGAGATTGGAACCCCCCCGAGTTCGGCGTACGTGGCCAGTGTCTGATTTGCGTCGTCAATAAGAGATGGGTTGTCGATACATGACTTGCCCCCCAAAATGACTGTGCGTGGGTTGAACAACACGTCAAGGTTTTGCACCAGCACCCCAAGATATTGTCCAGCTCGTTGCATGGCGGCACTGGTACCCAACACGCGCGAACCAATGAAGGTCTCAGCACAACCCCTGCGTCCGCAGGAGCAAAGTAGCCCGTCTATCTGCATGATGGTGTGGCCAATCTCTCCAGCCAGTCCAAACGCGCCACTGAAAAGCCGGTCATTCAGCACAATTCCGGCGCCAACACCCACATCGCAGTTGATGAAGATGAGCGGATCCTTGCCCTCATTGGCGGTGAATTCATATTCACTGAGCGCTGCAGCGTCAGCGTCATTCTGAAGGTGGATGCTGGTGGTGGGCACGCCTGCATCGCCAAAAGCACTCGAGATCATGTCTAGAAAAGGCACATCACGCCAGCCAAGGTTGGGAGCGAATCGAACCACTCCTGAGTCATCGTCTATGGCGCCCGGCAGACATACGCCAACACCTGACAGCAGCAAATTCTTCATTTGCAGGCCATCGCATTGACCCTGCACAAGGCGCGCTGCCTGCACGCAAACTCTCGCTGGCTCTGTGCTTTCAAGCGGCACCTCACTTTGGGAGATCACAACACCCGTCAATGAAACGCACACCATTCGCAGGTACTCCACCGCAATTTCCACCCCAATAAGCACTCTTACGTCCTCATTGAGGCGCACTGGCGTTGAGGGCCGACCCATACCGTCGGCCGCAACCGGGGCACTGGCTTCGTTGAGCCATTGCTCATCCAGCAGTTCACGCACCAGTGCGCTTACTGTGGACTTCGTCAACCCGCTCTGCTGAGCAAGACGCGCCCGTGACAGACCAGGTTGCGATCGAATCAACCTCAGCAAGACGCTTCGATTGATGCGTTTAAGAAGCTGCTGATCACCCGTCGTTCTCATGTCGACTATTGCGCAGGACGCTCCGACTGCGTTTTACCTGCGGGTTGCTTGCCCAGAATGATCATGCCCAAAACCTCGTCTTCGGTGACGTCTTTGGTGTTGTAGGTGCCAACCAGCTGGCCATTTTTCATCACGGACAAACGGTCACTCAAGGCAAACACGTCATGCATGTCGTGGCTGATTAAAAAGATGCCCACGCCTTCGGCCTTGAGTTGCTGAATCAGGTTGCCCACCATGGCTGTTTCCTCGGGGCCGAGCGCCGCCGTGGGTTCGTCCATGATGAGGATTTGCGCGTTGAAGTAGATGGCGCGCGAGATGGCTACAACCTGGCGTTGACCGCCAGACAGGCGACGCACCGGAATTCTCACATTGGTAAAGTTCTTGTTCAGCCGGTGGAAAACCTTGCGAGCTTCAGCGTCCATCCGGTGGTCGTCCAGTGTGCGCCATTTTGTCAGGAGTTCTCGGCCAAGAAAAAGATTGGCTACAGAATCCAGGTTGTCGGCCAGCGCCAAGGTCTGGTAGATCGATTCAATGCCCAGCGCTTGCGCATCGGCCGGCGTACGCACGTGCACTTTCTGACCGGAAATGACCACATCACCACTGTCAATCGGGTACGCACCAGCCAGCATCTTCATGAGCGTGGACTTGCCGGCGCCGTTGTGGCCCAGCACCGCCACCACTTCCCCTGGATACAGATTCAGACTGACATCGTCCACAGCATGCACGCCACCAAAGGCCTTCTTGATATGACGTAGTTCGACCAGGCACTTTGAGGTGTCCACTGCACGTTTTGTGGGACTTGAATTTGCGTCGCTAGCGTTAGAAGTTGTCATAGCACGTCTCCAGTCCACTTGCGATAGGCCACGTCAAATACGACGGCGGCAATGAGCACCTGGCCGATGATCACGTACCGGGTACCTATTGAGATATCCAGCAGCAGCATGCCGCTGTCGATGCATTGCATGATGAGTGCGCCAAGGACGGACCCGATGATGGTTCCACTGCCACCCGCCAGGGCAGTGCCGCCGATTACGGTGGCGGCGATGACCAGCAGCTCGGAGTTGATACCAAGCGAATTGGTGCCCGCGTTGAGACGCGAGATGGCAACAATGGCCGCAATGGTGGTCAATATGGCCAGCAAAAAAAACAGCAGCATGGTGACTTTGCGAACCGGAATGCCGACAAGAGCCGCTGCATCCGGGTTTCCGCCCATGGCGAAAATATAGCGGCCAAAGCGTGTTCGGTGCACAAGGAACGACATGAACAGTGCCACGATGGCCCAGATGAGCACCGGGATCGGAATGCCCTGAGCCTCCGGTTTGTTGGGAATCTGATAGGCATTCATGACCGCCACGAACGTCAGAACGATGATGACCGGGATCGAGACGATCAGGAAGTCAACCAGACCCGAGTTTGTCGGGACACCATAGGCCTTTTTAGCCTGGCGTTTGGCGATCATCGAGGCTACGAGGCCTATGCACAGCACGGCGCCGATGATCCAGCTCGGCGTGGTGCCAATGCCACCGTTGAAACCCCCGCCCAGCTTGAGAAAGAATGGGTCGGACAGTGGCTGCGTCTTGCCGTCTGCTACCAGATAGGCGGCGCCACGGAACGACATCAGGCCACCCAGCGTCACGACAAACGCCGGTACGCCCAAGAATGAGACCAGCGCCCCCTGATAGATGGCCACCGCAATGGCGGCGCCCAGTCCGGCAAGGCTTGCGGCCTGCCAGGACCAGTTGGCCGAATACATCAGAAACGCTATGAGCACGCCCACGAAGCCCATCACCGAGCCGACCGAGAGGTCGATGTGCCGCGTCACGATGATCAGCACCATGACGGTTGCCAGAATGCCCACTACGGCGGACTGCTGGGCAATGTTGTACAGGTTTTCTGGTGACAAAAATATGCCGTTGGAGAGCACATTGAAGACTATGGCGATGACCACCAGCACGGTAGACATGAGCACCATGCGCCAGTCAATCTGGGCGCGCTTGATAGATTGCGTAAGGGTATTCATCGCGTTCTCCTGGGGCCAGAAACGACGCCGCGGGCCTGAAGCCCGCGGCGTGCCACTTGCAAGACCGTTAGGTCAGGTGGTTACTTGCAGACGGCAACCTTCGCGCCATCCACACCTTTGCACAGTGCGTCTTTCTTGATGTAGCCTGCTTTCAGAACCACATCCAGGTTGTCTTTGGTAACCGGAATTGGCTTCAGGAAGATGGACTTCAGCGTCATCTTTTTCGGGCCGCCTGCCCAGTCAGCCGCGCCGGTTACTGCCTTGCCTGAACCCAGTTCCACAGCAGCTTTTGCAGCGGCGGTACCCAGATCCTGGGAGTTCTTCCAGACTGACACGGTTTGGGTGCCCAATGCGACGCGGTTCAGCGCGGCGAAATCACCGTCCTGGCCGGAAACAGGAATGCCCTGCATGCCTTTGGCGGTCAGTGCAGCCACCACGCCACCAGCCATGCCGTCGTTCTGGCAGATCACGGCGTCAACCTTGTTGCCGTTCTTGGTCAGAATCTGTTCCATGTTTTTCTGGGCGTTCTGTGGGTTCCAGCCTTGGGTGAACTCTTCGCCAACAATTTTCACGTCGCCTTTTTTAAGAGCGTCCGCCAGCACTTCGCCCTGGCCTTCGCGCAGGAATGCAGCATTGTTGTCACCAGGGTCGCCCTTGATGATGGCGAAATTGCCTTTTGGCTTGACAGCCAGAATGGCGCGGGCCGTCATGCGGCCAACTTCCTTGTTGTCAAAGGTGATGTAGGTCACGCCAGGTGCTTCGAACAGGCGGTCATAGGCGATGACCGGAATCTTCAGCTGGTTCGCCTTGTTGACCGCCGGCAAAATTGCGTCTTTGTCTTTACCCAGAATGATCAGAACCTTGGCGCCCTTGGCGATCAGGCCGTCGATGTCGGCGAGCTGCTTCTCCGATGAGGCACCAGCGTCAGACATGATGTAGGTGGCACCTGATTTGGC
>JAHEBY010000410.1 GCA_024642025.1 Comamonadaceae bacterium
TCGCCTGTTCATTGCGGGCGTATTGCCGGGCCTGATGCTCACGGTCATGTTCATGGCCTGGGCACTCTTTTTGAGCTGGAAGCGCGGCACCGTGCTGGTGGACAAAGACCGCATCTACTCCCTTAAAGAGAAAGTGGAGCTGCTGCCCAAACTGATTCCGTTCATGGTGGTGGTGGCTGGTGTGGTTTACGCGCTGTATGGCGGCATCGCCACGCCATCCGAAGCGGCAGGTGTGGGCGCCATGCTGTGCCTGTTGATGGTGGCGGTGATTTACCGCGTGTGGCGTCCAGCCGATATGTGGCACATCCTGCGGGATGGATTACGTGAGTCGGGCATGCTGCTGCTCATCATTGGCACTTCCATACTGTTTGGGTACATGATGTCATCGCTGCAGGTCACACAGGCTGTGGCCGGTGCCATTGGCGACATGCATGCCAATCGCTGGCTGGTGCTCGCCGCCATCAACCTGATGTTGCTCGTAGCGGGGTGCTTCCTGCCGCCAGCGGCCATCATCTTGATGACAACGCCGATTTTGATGCCCGTCATCACGGCTGCCGGGTTTGACCCTATCTGGTTTGGCGTGGTGTTGACTATCAACATGGAGCTGGGTTTGATCACCCCGCCCGTTGGCTTGAACCTGTTTGTCATCAACGGCATCACGCCGGATGTGCGGCTGCCCACCATTCTGAAGGGTGCTTTCCCGTTCATGATCTGTATGGTGGTGTCGATCGTGATCCTGTGTTTCTTCCCCGAGATCGCGACGTGGTTGCCCTCGAAAGTCATGGGTTGATGCCGGGCAGGGTTGATTTCGAAACCTCGAAGAGGGGCGTGGCCACGGTCACGCTCAGCCACTCTGGCAAGTTGAACGCCATGTCGCGCGACATGTGGCGCCAATTGCGTACAGTATTTACGAGCCTTCAGTCTGCGGGAGATGTCCGCTGCATCGTGATCCGGGGTGAGGGCGGCCAGTTCTGCGCTGGTGGCGATATCAGTGAGTACGCTGATTTCCGGTTTGAGGAAAGTACCTTGCGGGCGTTCCATGAAGACGATGTGTGGGGTGGTCTGCAGGCCATGCTGGACTGTGATGTGCCCATCGTCGCACAGCTCGAAGGCAACTGCATGGGTGCTGGCGTCGAGATCGCGTGTTGCTGCGATATTCGCATTGCCGATGCGGCAGCGCGGTTTGGTGCACCGATCGCCCGGCTTGGCTTCCCAATGGCACCGCATGAGATTGAACTTGTCCTGCGTGAAGCAGGCGCCCTGAGTTTGCGCGAAATGCTGCTGCAAGCGGCGGTGCTGGACGCCACCGTCATGTTGCAGCGCGGGTTTCTGAACTGCGTGGCGCCGCATGGGCAATGCGTTCAGGCTGTCACGGACGCAGCTCAGAACATTGCGGACCTGGCGCCCAAGGCTGCGCGCATGAACAAACAGCTCATACGGGCTTTTTACATAGAAAATAGGGCTTCATCCCCCGTCGGATATAAGAATTTAGCTCTTAATAAGATAGCGTTTGAGTTGAAAAACGCCTATGCATACGCCAATGATGACGAACACCGGGAGGGCGTAGCCGCATTCCTGGAAAAGCGAAAACCAGATTTTTTGAAGTGTAATGACCCCAACTGACTTGTCCCCTGATCAAAACCTCTTTACAGCTCTGCGCGCGGCGTTTCCGCAGGATCTGGACTGCATCGCCATTGAGACCGTCAGCGACAGCGACGGCGATCTTCACTATTCTTGGCGGGATCTGGATCGCGCAACCGCCATGATCGCCAACCTGCTGGCATCGCTGGGTCTGCCCGCGGGGTCACGCGTTGCGATGCAGGTTGAAAAATCGGTTGAAGCGGCCATGCTGTACCTGGCCACCCTGCGCGCGGGTTTGGTGTTTCTGCCGCTGAATACCGCCTACCAGAGTGCTGAAATGGCGTACTTTATCGAGAACGCGGAGCCGGCAGTGGTTGTTTGCACACCGGCAAACTTTGGATGGGTCAGCAAGATTGCCTTCAAGGCCGGAACCCATAGCGTCTTCACACTCGGAGCCGACCGCACCGGCACCTTGCTGGAACGTGCGGCGTTTTGTAGCGACGTGCACAAACCGGCTGTCAAAAAGGCCGATGACCTGGCCGCCATTCTGTACACGAGCGGTACCACCGGGCGCAGCAAAGGCGCCATGCTGACCCACGGCAATCTGTCGAGCAACGCGCGGGTCCTTAAAGACTACTGGGGCTGGGCGCCAAACGATGTGCTGATTCATGCGCTGCCCATCTTTCACGTACACGGCCTGTTCGTTGCCATGCATGGCGCCCTGTTGAATGGCAGCAAGATGATCTGGCTGGACAAGTTTGATTCGCGAAAAGTCATTCAAAAAATGCCTGAGGCCACAGTGTTTATGGGTGTGCCGACGCTCTACACCCGATTACTGGGTGAAGCCGGGCTTACCAAAGACACAGCGCGGAACATGCGCCTGTTTGTGGCCGGTTCTGCGCCGCTGCTGATCGAGACTTTTAGCGCATGGCAGGAGCGAACCGGGCACACCATTCTGGAGCGCTACGGCATGAGCGAGACCATTATGCTGACGTCGAATCCCTATCGGGCCGACCCGCGCTTTCAGAACCAAACGGAACGTCGTGGCGGCACGGTCGGATTTCCGTTGCCGGGCGTCAGTTTGCGTGTCCAGAGCGATAACGGCAAAACCTTGCCCACGGACGAGGTAGGTGCCATCCAGGTCAAAGGGCCCAATGTTTTCAAGGGCTATTGGCGCATGCCTGAAAAAACCGCTGAAGAATTTACAGCAGACGGCTATTTCAAAACAGGTGATGTGGGCAAGATCGACGCGCGCGGATACGTGGCGATTGT
>JAHEBY010000054.1 GCA_024642025.1 Comamonadaceae bacterium
GTGACCGGCCCAAACAAAGCGCACACTGGCTCAAACGGCGGACTGGTGCGCCTTCCTACCGGTACTTTTTCACACTGGAGCCGTAAATCTCCCGGAATTTTCTACGTGCGCCCAATCTATTGCCTGCAATAATCCGCTATATGCAAGCCTTGCGCCGCGCCAAACTTATCACCCGCTTCGTGCTGGTGTGGTTTGCGTTGTCCATCGGCGCGGCAATTGCTTCGCCGCTGATCAAGCCGCAAGACATCATTCTGGTTTGCACCAGCGCGGGTGCGATGAAGGTGCTGGTTACGGCTGATGATGGCAGCACGCAAGAGCAGACCAGTCATTCCATGGATTGCCCGCTGTGCGTGACCGCTGGCGCGCCGCCGCCTGTGGTCGGCATGATTCCCGAGCCCGTCCAGCCGCTGGCCTATGCAGTCCAGGGCATTCCAGCTGCACACATCGCGTGGCTCACAGCCGCGCCACTGCCCGCGCGCGGGCCGCCTGCATTCTCCTGAACTATCAAATTAGTAGCGCCTGACGTAGACCCTGAAGGGGCTGATGGCGTATTTGATCCGTTTTTTGGAGTTTGTCATGCATTTTTTCCGTATTGCCCTTGCTTTGGGCCTGTCTCTTTACGTTTCCGCTTCGTTTTCCCACGTTGTGCTGGCTGACCAGGCCGCGCTGGCCGGTACCAGTTACCGTGCCACGTTGCGGGTTGGCCACGGCTGCGAGGGCTCACCGGTAACGGCCCTTCGGGTCACCATTCCGGCGGGCTTCGTCGGTGCCAAGCCCATGCCCAAAGCGGGTTGGGTCCTATCAACCCGTGTTGGCAAGCTGGATCAGCCTTACGATGACCACGGCAAGCAGGTCACCGAGGGCCTGCTGGAAGTGTCGTGGACGGCGTCGTCAAAAGACAGCTGGTTGCAGGACGCCTGGTACGACGAGTTCGTGCTGCGCGGCAACCTGCCCCGCCAGGCTGGCCCGATGTGGTTCAAGGTCTTGCAGACCTGTGAGAAGGGCAGCATCGACTGGGCTGAAGTGCCCGCTTCGGGCGCGTCCGCCAAGGGCCTGAAATCACCAGCCGCGCTGCTGGAAATTATTGAATCCGAATCGGTGGGCCACCAGCACTGATGGCGAGTTTTTAAGTATCAATTTTCAACCTTCAGGAGAACACCATGAAATCCTTTGCGAAATCAGCATTCCTCGCCATCAATCTTGCTCTCGGAGCAGGCGCTGTGCATGCCCAGAACGTCGAAATCACGGACGCCTGGGCGCGCGCCAGTGTGCCGGGTCAAAAGGCAACCGGCGCCTTCATGAAAATAACCGCTAAAGAGTCGACCAAACTGGTGGCCGCCTCAACCCCGGTGGCTGGCGTGGCCGAGGTGCACGAGATGAAGATGGATGGCGACATCATGAAAATGCGCGCTGTGCAAGGCGGGCTCGAGCTACCCGCGGGCAAGGCCGTTGAACTTGCCCCGGGCGGTTACCACGTGATGCTGATGGACCTTAAAGCGACGCTGCCCAAGGACAGCACGATTCCCCTGACGCTGGTTTTCAAAGACGCCAAGGGAGTGGAAAGCAAGGTGGAGCTGAAGGTGCCGGTGGCTACCGGGCCGGTTCACGCCCACTAAGGCGCCTAAGGTCAGTTCAGCTGCAAACCCTTATCGCCATGGGCATGACTATGGGGTAAGCTGTAACCCATTCAGCAAACCTTTTCAGGAGTGCCCATGAGCGATAAACAGGACTTCGGTTTCGGCAAATTTGTTCCCGGTTTCGATTTCCTCCAGAACCTGGCCAAGGGCGCCTCCCAGAACATTCCACAAATGCCCAACCTGGCGAACTGGGTCACGCCATCGCTGAATGTTGAGGAGCTTGAAAAGCGGTTGGAAGAGCTCAAGGCGGTGCATTTCTGGCTTGAGCAGAATTCGCGGGCGCTGGGCGCCACCATTCAGGCGCTCGAAGTGCAGAAGATGACGCTGTCCACCCTCAAGGGCATGAACTTCAACATGGGCGACGTGGCCAACGCGCTCAAGCTCAAAGCGGCTGATTCGGTGCAGGCGGGCGTGCAACGTGTGACGGACACGGCAAGCTCAACGGTCAAGACCATGTCCAGCGTTGCCTCGGGTGCGGGCGCAGTTGCCAAATCGGTGGGGGAAGCGGCAACCGGCCGGAGCAAGTCTGGCGCCACAGCATCGACAAAAACTGCAAAAGCAACCGGCGTTGCTGGTCTGGTGGACCCGCTGCAGCTGTGGGGCTCGCTGACTCAGCAGTTTCAACAGATCGCCGCCACTGCCATGAAAGATGCCGCCAAAAACACCTCGGTTGATTTCACCCGCAACATGGCCAAGGGCCTTGCCAAAGAGGCTCACAAGTCCGCCAAAGGTGCAGCCACGTCCGCTGCCAAAAAGATAGCTGGTTCTGCAGGCGGAACGAGGGCGGCAGCCAAAAAAACCTTGAAAAAGAAAAGCTCGTCCAGTAGTTGACGCTACGCGGATAGACGGGATTGAGGCTTCCGGTCACGCCATGAAACTATTTCCCTACGGGCACGCTACCCACCCGCAATGGCAGTTGGCTTCTGCCATGGTGTTGGCGCAGTTGCGTGCTCAGATGGCCTTGCCCACCTATGCTGCATCGCCAACGCTGGGCTTGATGTACATCACCGACCACTACGCAGACTCTGCCCAAGACATTCTGGATCACCTGAGCGCCGAGTTGCCCGAGGTTACCGACTGGTCTGGCACGGTGGGCATCGGGGTGGTGACGAATCAGGCCGAATATCTCGATGAGCCGGCTGTTGTGGTCATGCTGTGCGAACTGCCACCCGACCAATACCGCGTGTTCTCGGGTGTGGCGCCGCTCGGACTCGGTTTTGAGGCACATTCGGCCTTGATCCATGCCGATGGTGGCACGCCGGATCTGCCTGATCTGCTGCAGGAAATGGCTGGCCGAACCAGTTCGGGCTACCTCTTTGGCGGCTTGTCTTCGAGCCGCTCAAAGACGGTGCAGTTTGCAGTGGGTGGCGATGGCAATATCAGTGGCCATGGCGCTGCAAGCGGCGTCTTTAGCGGGGGCATGAGTGGGGTGGCGTTCGGTGAGGGCGTTCACCTTGTATCCCGGGTAACGCAGGGCTGTCAGCCGGTGGCCAGGAGCCGGCTCGTAACCGAGGTTGATGGCAATGTAGCGCTGACGCTTGACGGCGAACCCGCCCTTGACGTGTTGCTTGGCGACCTGGGCGTCACGCTGGATCAGCCCCAGGTGGCCCTTGAAAAAGTCCGGGCGACCTTGGTGGGCCTGATCCACCCGGATGATGCGGGCGGCCGCAATGCCATGGGCCGCAATGGCAATTTTGGCAGTGACGTCACGGTGCGTCATATCGTGGGGCTGGACCCCGGGCGTCGCGGGGTGGCAATTGGCGCGCAAGCAGAGGCGGGCATGGAGCTTGCCTTTTGCCAGCGCAATGTGCAGGCTGCCCGTGCCGACCTGACGCGAATTTGCAGCGAAATTCGCGAAGAGCTCGAGCCACAGGAGCTCTCAGTTGATGTGGCTTATGCTTTGGCTGCGCACGAGGCAGAGTCAGCGCCGCATCCTGGCCGACGCATTGCGGGCGCAGTCTACGTGAGTTGCGTGGGGCGCGGCGGCCCGCATTTTGGCGGACCCAGTGCAGAGATGCAGATTGTCCGGCGCGCACTTGGTGACGTGCCTTTGGTCGGCTTTTTTGCGGGTGGCGAAATTGCCCGCCATCATCTCTATGGGTATACCGGCGTGTTGACCGTTTTTTCTGCCCCCGATTGAGGTCAAGTTGGTGACCGAAAAAATAGTCGTCAAAAACCTCTACAAGGTGTTCGGGCCCAAGCCCGACGTGGCCATGCAGATGCTGCAGGCAGGTCATGGCAAAGATGAGATTTTCAGGCAGACAGGCATGGTGGTAGGCGTCAAGGACGCAAACTTCCACGTCGCGGAAGGCGAAATTTTTGTGTTGATGGGCTTATCGGGGTCTGGTAAATCCACGTTGATCCGCCTGCTGAACCGCCTGGTTGAGCCCACGCACGGCCAGATTCTGGTTGGCGGCCAGGACGTTGCGGCCATGAGCAGCCAGGCGCTTGTGGCTTTGCGGCGCAAGGACATGGCCATGGTGTTTCAGTCGTTCGCGCTATTGCCGCACCTTTCGGTATTGAACAACACCGCCTTCGGGCTAGAGGTGGCCGGCTTTGACCGCAAAACGCGCGAAAAGCGCGCCATGGAGGTTCTGGAACAGGTTGGCCTGGGGAGCTTCGCGCACAAGCGGCCGGCAGAGCTCTCGGGTGGCATGCAGCAGCGCGTCGGGCTGGCCCGTGCGCTGGCGGTCGACCCCACGCTGATGTTGATGGATGAGGCGTTTTCTGCGCTGGATCCGCTCAAGCGCACCGAAATGCAGGAACTGCTGCTGCAGCTTCAAAGTGAGCATCAACGCACCATCGTGTTTGTTTCACACGATCTGGACGAGGCTTTTCGCATCGGCAACCGCATTGCCATCATGGAGGGCGGGCGTATTGTGCAGATCGGCACGCCCGATGAAATTCTGCGCGATCCCAGTGACGAATATGTGCGTGCCTTTTTCAAGGGCGTTGACGTCAAAAAATATCTCGTGGCGCGGGACGTGGCTCAAAGTGGCGGCGTGCCGCTTGTCAGGCCGGGCCCGGACGGGCGCGACGTTTGCAGCCGTGCCATTGAGCAACTTCGCGCCGCGAAGCAGCACTTCGGCTTTCTGGTCGGAGACGATGGCAGGCTGCAGGGCACGGTCTCTTTGGAGTCGATGCTTGAATTCCTGCAAACCGGTGGAGTGAACGTGGGTGCGGCTTTGCTGAGCGACGTCAATCCTGTCCCCGATTCCATGCCCCTGCGCGAACTTATCGGCCTAACCGTGAAAAGCCCCGCTCCGATGGCGGTGGTTGATCAATCAGGCCTCTACCTGGGTGCCGTGACTCAGACGGTGTTGCTAAAGAAACTTGTCGAAGAAGAGCCGCAAACAGAGTTGACCACAGAGGTGACTCATGAGTAGCTGGCTTCCATTGGGAAAGTGGGTTGACGAAGGCGTTAACTTCATCATCGAAAACGATGGCGGCACGATCGAGCGGCTTGGCTCGGTCATCGGCACCTTTACTGAAGCCATCGAAATGGGCTTGCAGGCATTGCCGGTTTGGGGCGTTATGGCTGCCTTTGTGTTGACGGGTCTGTGGCGCGTGGGCTGGAAGTTCGGGTTGTTCTGTTTGTGCTGCTGCCTCATTATTTTCGAAACAGGCTTTTGGCCGCAAACCCTGGTGACGCTGGCCCTGATCACGGCTGCCACCGTCATCAGTCTGGTCATTGGCCTGCCACTGGGCATCTGGGTCGCCCGAAGTGACCGCGTGGCGACGATCGTGCGCCCCACATTGGACTTCATGCAGACGATGCCGGCCTTTGTCTATCTCATACCGGCTGCCATGCTGTTTGGCTTGGGGCGCGTGCCGGGTGTCCTGGCGACCGTCATTTTTGCGATGCCGCCAGTGGTGCGACTCACGAGCCTGGGCATTCGGCAAGTTAACAAGGAGCAGGTTGAGGCGGGCATTACCTTTGGCTGTACCCCGTTTCAGGTGTTGTTGAAGGTGCAGATTCCGGGCGCCATGCCGTCCATCATGGCGGGCATCAACCAGACCATCATGATGGCGCTGTCCATGGTCATCATCGCGTCCATGGTAGGGGCAGGCGGGCTGGGCAATGACGTGCTGGCAAGCATTCAGCGACTGGACATTGGCTTGGGCTTCGAATCGGGACTTGCCGTGGTGTTACTGGCCATCATGCTGGACCGAATCACGGAAACCTTGGGAGATCAGGGCCCAAGACGGACCTTGCGCGAGCGTTTGGGGCTTTCACCGCGCGCGAATGGCGGCAGCCCTGCTGCACCCGAGTTAACCGGCGGCTCGTCAAAATAAAGATCGACGCCTGTCGCAAACAGGATAGTTTTGGCGTATATTCCCGAGCGGCGTCGCCTCTTCTGCACTGACCCTGCAGCGGCGCGACTTGGCAGTCATATTCGCCCAACACACCTGTTGGCAAACTGGAATATCAGTGATGGATAAAAAGGGTAATACTGACAAATTCCGGTTTGCCTTCCTGACGCTACCAGACTATTCGATGATTGCTCTGTCCAGCGCGGTCGAAGTGCTGCGCATGGCCAACCGGGTCACCCGGCGGGATTTTTATGAGTGGTCGCTTGTCAGCATGGGCGGGGCCCCCGCCACGGCCAGTAATGGGCTGGCCATGGCGCCAACTGTGGCTCTGGATCAGATGGGTCATGTGGATATTGTTTTTGTGTGCGGTGGGGTCAATGTCGAGAAGGCGGTAACAACCGAGCTTCTGTATGCGCTCAAGCGGCTTGACCAGCGTCAGGTGCCACTCGGGTCTTTGTGTACCGGTGGCTACGCATTGGCCAAGGCCGGGTTACTGGACAAGTACAAGGCGGTGATTCACTGGGAAAATATTTCAGCGCTGCGTGAGGAGTTTCCCAAGGTTGTTTTTTCGGATCAGCTCTTTGCGATTGACCGCGATCGCTTCACCTGTTCTGGAGGAATTGCCCCACTGGATTTGATGCTCAATATCATCAAGGATCATCTGGGCCGCGAGATTGCGCCCATGATTTCGGAGCAGTTCATTCTCGACCGCATTCGCAATGACCAGGACCGTCAGCACATTCCGCTCCAGGCCAGAGTAGGGCTTTTTCACGAGAACCTGATCGAGGCAGCCGCCCTGATGGAAGCGAACATCGAAGAGCCGTTGTCGCTGGACGAAATTGCTGCACTGGTAGGCGTATCGCGTCGCCAGATTGAACGCCTCTTCAAGCGCTATGTGGGCGAGGTGCCCACCAAATATTACCTGGACATGCGCTTGCGCCGCGCCAGAGAGCTCTTGTTGCAAACGGCCATGTCCATTATGGAAATTGCAGTGGCCTGCGGTTTTCAGTCACCGCCGCATTTTTCAAAGTGCTACCGGAACATGTACGGCCATACCCCCAGTACCGAGCGCCAAATGAGCCGCGCAGCTGTTCTTGGGGAAAAGCGCGCAGCGTAAAAATCAGCGGAACACGACAGTCCGGCTGCCGTTGAGAAATACGCGGTGCTCCACATGAAATCGCACGGCCGCCGCCAGTGCGCGGCATTCTGAATCCCGTCCCGCAGCGGCCAGCTTGTCGGGCGTGTAGGAGTGGTCGACCCGCTCCACAATTTGTTCGATGATCGGGCCCTCGTCGAGATCGGCCGTCACGTAGTGAGCGGTCGCCCCCGTCAATTTCACTCCGCGTTCATGGGCTTGATGGTAGGGCTTCGCACCCTTGAAGCCTGGTAAAAAGGAATGATGGATGTTGATGGCACGGCCGCGCAACCGGCGGCACAGATCGTCAGACAGCACCTGCATGTAGCGGGCCAGCACCACCAAATCCGTGTTGGTTTCGCCCACAATTTCGAGTAGCCGGGCTTCTTGCGTCGCCTTTGTGTCCGGCGTTACCGGCAAATGAATATAGGGAAGGTCGTGCGCTTCAACCAGCTTTTTCAGATCCGGGTGGTTGGAAACGACAGCCGTTACCTCCATCCGCAATTCGCCCGTGCGATGCCGATAAAGCAGGTCGTCAAGGCAATGATCAAACTTCGAAACCATGATCAGCACACGGGGTTTGCGGTCGCCATCATGCATGGACCACTCCATCTTCTCCTTCGCGGCAACGTCTTCAAACTGGGCGCGCAAGTTTTCGGCATCCGGGGTGTGTCCCGGATCACTGTAAAACGTGGCGCGCAAAAAAAATCTGCCGCTGATCAAATCGTCAAACTGTTGCAGTTCCGTGATGTAGCACTTTCGGGCCGCCAGAAACCCGGAGACCGCCGCGATGGTTCCCACCCGACTGTCGCACGTCGCGTTCAGGATGAAATGGGGTTTGCTTTCCAGGTGGACTTCCATGCGCTGTGACTCCAGTTTGGTTGACGTCACTGACCAGACAAAGGCCCGGCTTTTGCCCCGACTTCCCGTGGTGACGGTTCTACAAAAACCGTAGCGGGAAAGCGTTTCATAGGGACGCGATCCCTGAATTTTATGTGACACGATCCCTACCGCAGGAGCATCTGGTGCGTCGCATTCTTGTCGTCCGACGACAACCAAAAGTCGCTATCCTGCCACCTTGGGCGAGGGCGGCGCCGTACCATTTTCTGGAGCTTGAAAAGGCGCGATCGCGCCATTTGCGACCCAAAAAATTTAGGATTCCACCATGGCCGAAGAGTTCGATGACGACCTGGACCTCAACACCCTGAACGATGAAGACCTGACCGAACAGGTTCACGATGACCTCTACAACGGTCTGCGTGAGGAAGTTGTCGAGGCTACCGAGATTCTGCTTGGCCGGGGCTGGTCGGCGGATCGGGTGCTCAATGACGCATTGGTCGAGGGCATGCGCATTGTCGGCGTGGATTTTCGGGATGGCATTTTGTTTGTTCCTGAGGTTTTGCTGGCTGCCAACGCCATGAAAGGCGGCATGGAGATTTTGCGTCCACTGCTGGCCGAAACCGGAGTCGCACCCATCGGCAAGATGGTGATTGGTACCGTCAAAGGTGACATCCACGATATTGGCAAGAATTTGGTGGCCATGATGATGGAGGGGGCAGGATTTGAGGTTATCGACCTCGGCATCAACAATCCGGTCGAGAAATATCTCGCTGCGCTGGAAGAGCACAAACCCGATATCCTGGGTTTGTCTGCTTTGCTGACGACCACCATGCCCTACATGAAGGTCGTCATCGACACGCTCAAGGAAAAAGGGCTACGTGAGGACTATATTGTGCTGGTGGGTGGCGCGCCCTTGAATGAAGAGTTTGGCAAGGCTGTTGGCGCCGACGCCTACTGCCGTGATGCGGGCATCGCCGTTGAAACGGCCAAGACATTGATAGCCGCCCGTCGCGCCGGAGCTGCTGCTTAAGGCGTGCGCGATGGCACCTGTTGCCGGTACTTTGGTCATTGCATGCGGGGCTCTGGCCCGTGAGATCGTGGCGCTGCGGACCGTTAACGACTGGCCGCACCTTGTCGTGCAATGTCTGCCGGCTGAACTACACAATCGACCTGACCGCATAACAGACGCCGTGCGTGAAAAAATTCGGGCCAATCGCGGACGCTTTGCCGCCATGTTTGTTGCCTACGCAGATTGTGGAACCGGAGGGCTGCTGGACGCCATGCTTGCAGAGGAAAAAGTTGAACGCATACCTGGCGCCCACTGTTACGAATTTTTTGCTGGGAGCTCAACCTTCGAGGCACTGTCGGATAAGGAGCCCGGGACTTTCTATTTGACGGACTTTTTGGTGAAGCATTTTGATCGCCTGGTGATTCATGGTCTGGGCATCGACCGTCACCCGGAATTGCAGAGCCAGTACTTTGGGAATTACCGCAAACTGGTCTATCTGGCGCAAATTGAATCAGCGGAAAACGTGCAGGCCGCTCGTGCGGCCGCTGACCGCCTTGGGCTTGAGTTTGAATGGCGTCTTACTGGGTATGGCGATCTGGAAACCAGCTTGAGCCGTACCCATACTGGAGTAATTTCTTGGCTAAATTGATTGTCATATCCTGGCGCGACATACCTGCGCAGGTGGTTGTCAAGCAGGGGCGCGAAACCGGTAAGGTTCAGCTGTCCCATCGCTTCCAGGAAGCCGTAGACCGGGCGGCAATGCGTGCGGGCAAGGCAAGTTCCGGCGATTACCTCGCGGACTGGAAACGCAGCGAGCCTCGCCGCTGCGGTGACGATATCAAGGCAGAAGCAGCCGCTGAAGCGGCAGCGATAGAAGCCCGGTATTCAGACGACGATCTATTGCGTCTTATTCGCGCCCATGGTCTGGAAGAGCCTGCGGATGCGGCTACGCCAGATGCCGCGGCGCCGGGGGTTTCCTGATGTATGCGGTGCGAAGATGGTCGGTGCGCCATGCCCACGGTATGGAAATTTTCTATCAGGCCTTCGAACGGGTAGTCGTAGCACTTCACCCGCTTTGGCGGCGAATTGGTTACGACCGCCTCGAGAAGCCCGTGGCCGCCGTCGAGAAGGTGGTGAAGGGGTTTCTGTTTGATTGTCAGATGTGCGGGCAATGTGCCTTGAGTTCTACCGGCATGTCCTGCTCGATGAACTGCCCCAAAACGCTGCGCAATGGACCCTGTGGCGGCGTTCGCCCTAACGGGCATTGCGAAGTCAAGCCTGATATGAGGTGTGTCTGGGTCGAGGCTTTTGAAGGCAGTGAACGCATGGTGGAAGGAAAAAAGGCCATTCGCATCGTTCAAATTGCGGTTGATCGGCGTTTGCAAGGTCGGTCATCCTGGCTCAAGGTCGCGCGGGACAAGTCACAACCTATTGAGGTCGTGAAGTCATGAAATTCGAAGACGAGCCGGTTCCCGGCTATCCACTGCCCATACTGCCGGGGCACTCATCTCCAGGCAGGCTCGAGCGCGTCTTGCGATCTGGTGCATTCGCGGTGACTGCCGAATTGGACCCGCCTGATTCTGCTGACCCGGAAGAGGTGTTCAAGCGCGCCCATGTGTTTGATGGCCACGTGGACG
>JAHEBY010000411.1 GCA_024642025.1 Comamonadaceae bacterium
CTTCACTAGGCACCTATAGCATTGCCTACGAGCTTTCAAACCTGCCGACCACTGAAATCAGCGCGCCTATAAACCGTGCGTTGCTACCGGGTTTTGCAAAAATGGTGACCCCATCTGAAATCGCGTCGGCTTATACGAATGCTGTAGGCTTGCTAGCGTTGATTGCACTGCCTGCTGCAGCTGGAATATTTTCCGTGGCACCGTTTCTGGTTCCAACCCTTCTTGGCCTGAAATGGCTGAATGCTGTGCCTCTTATGCAAATCCTTGCATTCAATGGGGCGTTACTACTGTTTCATTCATCCATGTGCTCAATATTAATAGCACGGGGATTTCCCGCCCGGGTAACCATTTCAAACGCATGTTATGCAGCCGTACTGCTGCTGCTACTGGCCATTTTCTTCCTTTTCTGGCGAGACGTAGGTGTAGTGGGTGCTGCCTACGCGGCGTTACTCACGTCCGTGATTTGCACGCCGATTTACATTTACCAGATTCGCAAATGTCTTGAATTGCCAGCGAGTCTTTTTCTGAAGGCAATTGTGCGGCCATTGTTTGCTGCAGCCGTTTTGATAGGCGCGGTGCGTTGGGCTTTGCCTGAGTTTGAGCAGTCCATGAGCGTGATAGTGACCGTTGCCTGGCTCGCTGCTGGCTGTGCAATCGGATTCGTCACATATCTGCTTGTCATCTCTGCCACTTGGTGGCTCGCCGGCCATCCTGCTGGAGCGGAGCGAATTCTGATGCAGCGATTGAGTATTTCGCTGGGGCACCGCTTCCGCCAGCGATTCGCTGAAGGCCCGCACGAGAAGCATTAATATTAGAAGTTGAATCCCGGGAGGAACTTGATTGATGAGCAACTTGAAATTCGCTTGGCCACGTCATCTTGGATTGCGTGTTGGTGATTGGGTGATGGTTCGAACGCAGGAAGAAATAGTGGCCACGCTGGATGACCGCGATCGGCTTGATAACCTCCCTTTTCAACCCGAAATGCTTGCCTTTTGCGGAAAGCGCATGCGCGTAGCGAAAGTTGCACACAAGACGTGCGATAACATTCACAAAACGGGTGGTCGTCGGATGTTAGATGCCGTACACCTTGAAGGGGCGAGATGTGACGGCGCAGATCATGGGGGATGCATGGCGGACTGCGTCTTTTTCTGGAAGGAGGCATGGTTACGTAAGGCTGATGACAAACCCAATGTTCTTCCTCCAATCAATAGTCAGGAAGCGATTCGAATATCAGCGTTTGCACCGGGCCAGGAAGATGAGGCTGATCCAGTGTACGTTTGCCAAGTAACTGCACTTTACGAGGCTACGACACTGTTACCGTGGTGGGACGTTCGCCAGTACTTGCGGGATGTCACTACTGGTAACCACAGCGCATGGAACATTTGCAAACTGCTTGTGTTTGCGGCGTATCGACATCTCGTCGGGATCGGTATTGGCTATAGCGCGCTTATCGGCGCATACAACAGGTTTCAGAACTGGCGGGGGGGCAAACCATATCCGTTGGGCAGCGGCGATATTCCAGATGGCATGCCAACTCCAACGGAAGTCCTGGATTTAAAGGTTGGCGAATGGGTCGAGGTTAAATCGTCTGCGGAAATTCTGAAAACTATCACTCGCAACGGATTCAACCGAGGTATGCGATACGACATGGAAATGTCAAAGTATTCAGGCGAACGTCAACGAGTGGAGATGCGCGTAGAAAAACTGATAAACGAGCACACTGGCAAGATGGTACAGATGAAGAGTGCTTGCATCCAGCTTGAAAACATATACTGCCGAGCCGAATGTACCGCGAAGAGGGTTGGTTGCCCTAGAGCCTCAAACACTTATTGGCGAGAAATCTGGCTGCGCCGCGTTGACGGGCCAAACAGTTGAACCAATGCTGTTGGGGAGGCGAAAACTACTAGCAGCGGCTGTTTCTTCTGGAGCTGTCGCCGTCGTGGGATGCGGCAAAGTCAGCTCACCTCTTTGGGCACCAAAAATCGGCCTCGACTTTCCTGGGTCGACGATGGTTGAGAAGACGATGCGCTTCAGGTTCGTTGACCCACTCTCAATCTACCCTGCCACTTACATTTGGCGCGTCTACCCTCGCCGGCAGAACGGCTACTACACAGCATTCTTCTGGGGTAACGACGACGGTAACAATGACTTGCGAACGTTTCGATGGACAAGAAACGGGACCGCGGACAGCTTCTATGGAGCTCATCCTTATCCTCAACCTCGGCCCAACGGGGCGAAGCATCGATGGGAAATATCAGTTGACGGTGAGGATATTCTTGGCGCTTTCGTAGAGTACGACCGATGGTTCACACAAGCGTTGCGGGTTTGGTCAAACCCATTACTGGGAAAATGTCACGAGTTCTATTGGGACCTGCCTTTTATTGACACCAACCACTGCATCACCTACACAGCTCCTCGAAAATATGGTGATGAACCGCCACCGGTACCGACTTTGACATGGGGTGATGCACCGTGGGCTCCTGGCAAAGAAGTGTGGAACGGCATTCTGAGTGGCATACAGATTTACGATATGTGCTTGTCTGTGAGTGAAATTCTTAGCGAGGCCACGGTGGCGCGATCAACGCCCGCTGGCACTTCAAGCATTTGGTATGAGAACTTGAATCCAAAGCCAAGTGACATCGGTGACAAATCTGGACGCAAGCATCATCCTGAGTGGGTAGGCCTTGAGCGTCCTCAGTTATGGGTCGCCTGACACTGACTCATATCACGGGCTGGTCCAAAGTGAGGCTTTGTTGTTGGGGTCGGCCCAAGCGGGGTGATGACCCTTGCCGGATTTGTCGCTAATGTCGCTGGGGGTCGGATTGATGTTCATGTACCAGACATTG
>JAHEBY010000055.1:0-8608 GCA_024642025.1 Comamonadaceae bacterium
CACTGGGAATGGGTATCACTTTTGTGGTGAGCACGATAGGCACTTTTGAGCCAGGTGGCCTCTTTGGTCGCGAGGTCTATTTCGATTCGCTGACGATGTTCGTGTTTTTTCTTCTCACAGGACGGTGGCTGGAGCTGAAGCTTCGTGATCGTACAGCGGGCGCTCTTGAATCACTGATGAACCGCCTGCCCGATAGTGCTCGGCGCATGGGCATCAACGGTCGTGAAGAAGTTGTAGCAGTGCGCCGACTGGTCCCTGGCGATGTGATTAGGGTCTTGCCGGGTGAGGCTTTTGCCGCAGATGGTATCGTTTCCATGGGCGAAACTCAGGTTGATGAAGCGTTGCTGACCGGGGAGTCGCGTCCAGTTCAGCGGGGCTTGGGCGCCTTGGTCGTGGCGGGTAGTTACAACCTCAGCGGGACTGTACTTGTAAATGTCCAGCATGTCGGTGCTGACACGAAGTTTGCCCAAATTGTGGCCTTGATGGAAAGTGCCTCGAGCAGCAAGCCAAATATCGCACAACTTGCGGACCGTCTGGCCAAGCCATTTTTATTGGCTGTATTGATTTCTGCTGGTGCCGCCTGTGCGTGGTGGTGGCAATTCGATCCAGAGCGTGCATTGATGATTGCAGTAGCCGTTTTGGTGGTCACATGCCCGTGTGCTTTGTCGCTGGCAACGCCGGCTGCCATGCTGGCTTCAGCCGGATCACTGGCCCGCCAAGGGGTTCTTGTGCGTCGCCTTCGGGCGCTGGAGAGCCTGGCAGCCATTGATGCATTGATTTTCGACAAGACGGGTACCTTGACAGACTCTGCTGCCTCGTTGAACGCTACATCGGTTCGGCCTGGTGTGTCAGTCCGGCAGGCGCTGAGTATGGCCGAGGCGTTGGCGACTCATTCTCTGCATCCAGTTTCACGCGCGATTCAACGCGCTGCGCGCGCTACCGAGGATGATGCGGGGCCCCATGAAACATGGAGATGCGATTCGGTAGTCGAGACACCTGGGCAGGGTCTGCAGGGTGTCGTCCGGTTTGACGGAGATGTGGCGGAGGCGACTTCCACAGACCTCAAGTTGGGGTCGGCCAGTTTTTGCAGCGTTGTCAGTACGGGAGACGCCGGACAACAAGTGTATTTAAGCGACTCTGGGGGATGGCTCGCCACTTTCGATTTCGCCGAGAAGGCGCGGCCGCATGCGCAAAGCGCTGTCCGACAACTCCAGACCGAAGGCTTAACTGTATACATGTTGTCGGGTGACAACATGGCAACGGTTGGCCGGGTTGCAGAGGCCACCGGGATTGTGCATGCGCACGGGGGGTGTTCGCCAGAAGAAAAGCTGACCTTCCTCAAGCAGCTTCAGCAAAAAGGGCACAAGGTTGCCATGGTGGGCGACGGACTGAACGACGGCCCGGTACTCGCGGGCGCGGACGTGTCCTTTACGTTGGGCCAGGCCGTGCCACTGGCCCAAACAAAGGCGGATTTTGTCATTCTTGGCGACGATCCCTCAACTGTGGTTCAAACCCTGCGTCAGGCTAGACGAACTTTAGCCTTAGTGCGCCAGAACCTGCTGTGGGCACTGTTGTACAACGCTGCGAGCATTCCACTGGCCGTTTTGGGTTTCCTCAGCGCGTGGATGGCGGGCTTGGGCATGGCGGCAAGTTCCTTGATTGTGGTTTTGAATGCAATGCGGCTGATGAACAAGGGCCAAACCACTGGCGGTGCTGCACTGCAGGAGGCTTGATGGATATTCTCTATATGCTGATTCCGCTGTCTGTAGTGCTCGTGTTTTTCATACTCGCCGGATTGTGGTGGGCCATCAACAGTGGCCAGTTTGAAGATGTCGAGGGCGAGGGGGAAAGGATTCTCGACGATTCCTGAGAGTTCCCGAGGCGCTTGACATGGATCAAGCCTTTGTGTTTTTTTGCGAAATATACTTTCGCGCATGTCAACGAAGAAGAGGTAAGAAATGGCATTTGCAAACCAGCGGGCAACGGTTTACAACGATACGGTTGTGCGCCAGTTCGCCATCATGACGGTGGTGTGGGGTGTGGTCGGCATGCTGGTTGGCGTCATCATTGCCGCCCAATTGACTTGGCCTGAGCTGAACTTTGGTATTCCATGGCTGAGCTACGGGCGTCTACGTCCACTCCACACCAACGCCGTCATCTTTGCCTTTGGTGGTTGCGGGCTTTTTGCTTCTGCGTATTACGTGGTGCAAAGAACCTGTCAGGTGCGTCTGTTTGGAGACAAACTGGCCGCTTTCACATTTTGGGGCTGGCAACTGGTTATTTTGGCCGCCGCTATCTCCTTGCCGCTGGGATTCACACAGGGCAAAGAATACGCTGAGCTGGAATGGCCCATTGACATTCTGATTACATTCGTGTGGGTCGCGTTCGCAGTTGTTTTCTTTGGCACGGTCGGCACCCGTAAAGTCAGGCACATCTACGTAGCCAACTGGTTCTTCGGGGCATTTATTCTCGCGGTAGCCATCTTGCATCTGGTCAATAGTGCCGCCATCCCGGCTGGCTTCATGAAGTCATATTCAGCCTATGCAGGCGTGCAGGATGCCATGGTTCAGTGGTGGTATGGGCACAATGCCGTGGGTTTCTTTTTGACAGCCGGTTTTCTCGGGATGATGTATTACTTCATCCCGAAGCAGGCCGAGCGGCCCGTCTACAGCTACCGCCTCTCCATTGTTCATTTCTGGGCGCTGATCTTCACCTATATGTGGGCGGGCCCACATCACCTGCATTACACGGCGCTGCCAGACTGGACACAATCTGTCGGCATGGTGTTTTCGCTGATTTTGCTGGCCCCGAGTTGGGGAGGCATGATCAACGGCATCATGACGCTGTCGGGTGCGTGGCACAAGCTGCGCGATGACCCGATCTTGCGTTTCCTGATCGTCTCCCTCTCCTTCTACGGTATGTCAACTTTCGAAGGCCCGATGATGTCAATCAAGACGGTCAACGCCCTGAGCCACTATACCGACTGGACGATTGGTCATGTGCATTCGGGTGCCTTGGGCTGGGTTGGCCTGGTCACGATGGGTTCCATGTACCACTTGATTCCCCGATTGTTTGGGCAGAAGCAGATGTACAGCGTCAAGGCAATTGAGGTGCATTTCTGGACTGCAACGATCGGTATCGTGATCTACATTGCGGCGATGTGGATTGCGGGCGTCATGCAGGGCTTGATGTGGCGGGCTATCAACCCGGATGGAACCTTGACATACACGTTTGTAGAGTCCGTAAAAGCCACCTTTCCGTTTTATGTGTTGCGCCTGCTCGGCGGTCTTCTTTACCTGAGTGGCATGCTCATCATGTTTTGGAATGTATTGAAAACTGCCACAGCTGGTCGTGCGGTTAACGTGAATGTTCCTTCCCAAGTTGCACACGCCTGAAAGCCCAATCCATGTCAACTCAAAAAAATGTGTCCGGCTTGTCGCACGAGCGAATTGAAACCAGCAACTTTCTGATGATTGTCCTGATTCTGATTGTTTTACTCGTGGGTGGTCTTGTGGAAATTGTGCCGCTCTTCTTTCAGAAGTCCACAACGGAGCCCATCAAGGGCATCCAGCCCTACACGGCGCTGCAGCTCGCGGGGCGTGACATTTATGTTCGCGAGGGGTGCTACAACTGCCACTCCCAGATGATCCGGCCATTCCGTGCCGAGACGTTGCGCTACGGTCATTACTCAGTTGCGGGGGAGTCAGTCTATGACCATCCATTTCAGTGGGGCAGCAAGCGAACAGGCCCTGATCTAGCCCGGGTTGGGGGAAAGTACAGCGACGAATGGCATCGGATTCACCTGACCAATCCGCGCGACGTAGTACCTGAGTCAAATATGCCTGCGTATCCATGGCTTGAGAAGACTGCTGTAGATGCTGGATCTATGCCCGCCCACATGAAGGCGCTGCGCACTGTGGGCGTTCCCTATGCGGACGCCGATATTGAGAAGGCAACCGAAGAGGTCAAGGGCAAAACCGAACTGGATGCAACCATCGCCTATCTGCAGGTCTTGGGCCTGGCATTGAAATAGACAAGAAAAGAAAGAATTGCGTTATGGATATCAATACGCTTCGATCAATTGCCACAGTGGCCAGCTTTGTGACATTTCTCGGTATTGTTTGGTGGACATGGTCTAACCGGCGGTCAGGTGATTTCACTGAGGCCGCAAACCTGCCATTTGAGCAAGACGGAACCAGCGAACAAGAAAGCAAAAAATGAGCGATTTCACCAGCAACTTCTGGTCGGTTTACGTGGCCGGCATCACGGTCGTCGGTATCGTGGCGTGCTTGCTGTTGTTGTGGTTCAGCGGCAAGGCTAAAGCCATGACAGCCCATGACAACACCACCGGGCATATTTGGGACGGCGACCTGCGTGAGATGAACAATCCGCTCCCGAGGTGGTGGGTTTGGCTTTTCGTCATCACCATTGTGTTTGCCTTCGCATATTTGGCCATGTACCCAGGCTTGGGCAATTTTGCTGGCAAGTTGGGCTGGACTCAGGCTGGCCAGTATCAGGCTGAAATTGAGAAGGGCAATCGCGAGGTGGCGCCGCTCTACGCGAAGTTTACAGCGATGAAGTTGGAAGATATTTCCCGGGATCCACAAGCCCATGCGATAGGCGAACGTCTGTTCATGAATAATTGTTCGCAGTGTCATGGCTCCGACGCGCGTGGTGGCAAGAGTTTTCCAAATTTGACTGATGGTGACTGGCTGCACGGCGGTGCACCAGAAAAAATCGTCGAGACAATCACTGCAGGCCGCATTGGTAACATGCCGCCCTTGGCAGCCGCTGTCGGTACGCCAGATGATGTTAAAAATGTCGCGAACTATGTGCTGAGCCTGTCCGGCAGCCCGCACGATTCCCTCCGCGCAGCATTGGGGAAATCGAAGTTTGGAGTTTGCGCCGCCTGTCACGGTGTCGACGGCAAAGGCAACCAGACGCTGGGCGCGCCGAATCTAACTGACGATATCTGGTTGCACGGTTATGGTGAAAACGCGATCATTGCAATGGTGACCAACGGCAAGATCAACCAGATGCCGGCACAGGGTGACAAACTGACAGAAGCGCAAATTCGGGTGTTGGCCGCTTATGTTTGGGGCATGTCCAATGGCGTACTGCCCAAGTAGGTTACTACGCGAGCATTCTCAAATTGAGCCTTACTGAATCATCAAGCCGCAAGATCATTCCTATTGCTCCGTCTCCAGATAGAGGCCCCATAGAGCCTCCGGCTGGTGCTGATGCGGAGATGGTCTCACTTTACGAGGCGCACAAAAAAATATATCCACGCAGTGTGACCGGGTTTTTCTCCCGGTGGCGGTGGGCCATGGTGTTTCTTACGCAATTGGTGTTTTATGGCCTTCCCTGGTTGGAGTGGGGCCAGAGACAAGCAGTCTTGTTTGATTTGGGGGCCCGGCGGTTCTATATTTTCGGCTTGGTCCTTTACCCGCAGGACTTTATTTATCTCACGGGCCTCCTGGTCATATCAGCTTTATCCTTGTTTCTGTTTACTGCTGTAGCGGGGCGTCTTTGGTGTGGCTATGCATGTCCGCAAACTGTCTACACGGAGATCTTTCTGTGGCTTGAGAAGAGGACCGAAGGTGACCGCTCCGCGCGCATGCGCCGTGATGCCGGAGCCTGGACGCTTGACAAGATCAGACGCAAGGCCGCCAAGCATTTTCTCTGGCTGGCCGTTGCCTTATGGACCGGCTTCACCTTTGTGGGCTATTTCACCCCCATTCATGAGCTTGGGCGCGAAGTGTCGCAGCTCAATATGGGATCGTGGGAGATATTCTGGGTCTTCTTCTATGGCTTCGCCACATACGGCAACGCCGGCTTCATGCGCGAGCAGGTTTGCAAGTACATGTGTCCGTACGCGCGATTTCAGAGTGCCATGTTCGACCGGGATACGCTTATCGTGACCTACGACAAGGAGCGCGGAGAGCCGCGGGGAGCACGGTCAAAAAAAGCCGATCTGGCCTTGCTAAATCTTGGCGCCTGTGTGGATTGCAGTTTGTGTGTTCAGGTTTGCCCTACCGGAATCGACATTCGCAATGGGCTCCAGTATGAATGCATTGGCTGCGGAGCCTGCGCCGATGTCTGCGACACCGTGATGGACAAGGTGGGTTACCCCAAAGGTCTGGTTAAATACTCTACCCAGAATGCAGTTGATCAGCATTGGAGCCACGCGAAAACCCTGCGGCATGTGTTGCGCCCCCGTGTGCTGGTCTATTCGGCCATCCTGGGCTCTATTGTGGTGGCCATGGTGGTAAGCCTTGCAGTGCGCACGCCATTCAAGGTGAACGTGGTGCGTGACCGGGGTTCTCTGGCACGGATTGTGGCCGGCGGAAAAATCGAAAACGTTTATCGCCTGCAAATCATGAATGCTACAGAGGCTGCGCAGCGATTCCAGATTTCCGCTACAGGATTGCCCGGATTGGTCGTTGTTTCCGATGAAGATGTCGTCAAAATTGGGTCAACCGAAGTCCGCGGCGTTGCGGTGCGAGTGCAGGCTCCGTACGAGGTGGCCCCGCCTGGGTCCCACACCATTCACTTTGAAGTTCATGCAATGGATTCATCGGATAAGGTGTCTGAGAAGTCAGTGTTCATTGTTCCCAGATAAGGATCGGCCATGGCCCATGAAATCATCGACAGTAAAACCGCGGCCCACGAATCATGGTGGCGGTTTGGGCATGTCTGGCTGGTGGTGGGAGGCCCTGCAGTTGTGGTCGTCGCCAGCTTCGTTACTTTGTATTTTGCCGTATCAGGACAGGATCCTGTGCTGGACGAAGACTACTACCGCAAGGGCATTGAAATAAACAAGACGCTGGCTGACAACCCGCAAAGCCTTGTGCCAGCCATGGAGGGCCGAAACCATGCAGCTACCGGTGTAGCGCCATCAAGCAAGTGACCATCACAACCCGTTCATGAATCAAACCAGAAGATCACCATGTTGCACAAACGATTGATGTGCGTCTTGTGGCCAGCGTTTCTGGCAGCGTGTGTCCTTGAGGCTCTGGTATTCGCGTTGATTGATCCGCAAGACCTTCACTGGTTGGGGCAGGAGCTCAGTGCCTCGCGCGAGACGATTTACACGGTGGCATTTTTTGCGTTCTGGCTTATTGCGGCTGCAGGCAGCGCTCTGACTGCGCAGTTGGCCAAGTCGGCGGACGAAGTAAATCGGTAGAAGTGTCGAAAGTTGGCTCACTTGGCCTGCAATGCGCAGGAGCCCGGATTGACGATCTCCTTCAATGCCTGGGCATCAAGAATCTGCACGTGGCGCTGTTTGACAGCCACGATGCCATCCTCCACAAACTTGGAAAACGTGCGGCTGACGGTTTCCAGTTTCATGCCAAGATAACTGCCAATTTCTTCTCGCGTCATGCGCAGCACCAGTTCGGTTGACGAGAAGCCTCGCGCATGCAAGCGTTGCACCAGATTCAGGAGGAATGCCGCAAGCCTTTCCTCGGCGCGCATGCTTCCGAGCATTAGCATCACACCGTTTTCACGCACTATTTCCCGGCTCATGATCTTGTGGACGTGATGTTGCAAGCCCTTTACCTCGCGGGAAATCTCTTCGAGATGATCAAACGGCATGATGCATACGTCCGCATCTTCAAGGGCAATGGCGTCACACGTGTGATGGTCGTGGACGATACCGTCAAGCCCAAGCATTTCCCCCGCCATCTGGAATCCGGTAACTTGGTCGCGCCCGTCCTCTGATGTGACGCACGTCTTGAAAAATCCGGTACGAATGGCGTACAGGTTAGTAAATTTCTCCCCACTGCGAAAGAGTGTGCCTCCGCGTTTCACTCGCCTTCGATTGGAAACCAGGCTTTCGACCCGATCCATTTCTGCCGTAGAAAGACCAATAGGCAGGCACAAGTCGTGCAAGCTGCAATCCGCACAGGCGACCTTTATTGCCTGCTTGCTCATATCCACCCGTACCGGTATGGAGGCGAGTGCATCGGCACCTGGGTGGGATTCCTTAGGGTGCTCCATCATGTGACTCCCAAATTGATACAAAATTTATCAAGGCGCCGTGACGCTTCAGCGGCCGAGCATCGAAGAGACCTTGACCCAAATCAAGATTATGGCAGCGTTGCTGCTGCACAGTGTTGCCTGTGTATGGAGTGAATATGAGTGCAGGCAGCGTCACCATTTCGAACGAATTGCTACAGCGCTATGACGTGCCCGGACCCCGCTATACGTCTTACCCCACAGCCGATCGGTTTGTTGAGGCCTTTGCGGCCCCTGATTACAGGCAGGCGCTGACACACCGTAGAAGTGGTCCGGCGGCCATGTCGCTTCCGCTGTCCATTTATGTGCATGTCCCGTTTTGCGAGTCCTTGTGTTACTTTTGCGCTTGCAACAAGATCATCACAAAGCATCATGACCGGGCTGCACCCTACTTGAGATACCTGAGCCGTGAGGTCGACATGCATACCGCATGCATTGGGATCGGTCAGACCATCAGTCAATTGCACTTGGGTGGCGGAACGCCAACGTTTCTCAGTAATGAGGAGTTGGGTGAACTCATGGGCATGCTCAGGCGTAATTTCAAGTTCGCCCCAGATGGCGAATACGCCATTGAGATTGACCCCCGAAC
>JAHEBY010000055.1:8618-10545 GCA_024642025.1 Comamonadaceae bacterium
TCAATCGGGTCAGTTTTGGCGTGCAGGATTTCGACCCGGCCGTACAACAGGCGGTACATCGCCTCCAACCCGCGGAACAGGTTTTTGCCTTGACAAAGGCCGCTCGAGAGCGAGGGTTTGAGTCGATCAATCTGGACCTCATCTATGGTCTGCCGTTGCAAACTCCTGAGTCTTTTGACCGCACCCTTGCCCAGGTTACTGAGTTGCGGCCCGAGCGCATTGCGTTGTATGGCTATGCCCATCTGCCAGACCGTTTCAAGCCGCAGCGGCGAATCAACGCAATTGAGCTGCCTGGTGCCGGCGCCAAAGTGGCCATGCTGTCGCGCTCAATCGAAACGCTCCTTGCGGCGGGTTACGTTTATGTGGGGATGGATCATTTTGCCCTTCCGGACGACTCCCTGGCACCCAACCGGATTGCGATTTGATCGGCCTGGGCGTGTCATCAATAGGTCGGGTAGGCGCTACCTACAGTCAGAATGCCAAGACGCTTGAGGAATATTGCGACTTGTTGGACCGTGGAGATTTTGCGGTTGTCAAAGGGCTTGCGCTGAATCGCGACGATCTGGTTCGCAGATCAGTCATCATGGCGCTGATGTGTCAGGGATATGTCCAGTTCGAATCCATAGATGTCTCCCATCTTATCGACTTTGAATCTTATTTTTCCAATGAACTTGAACGCTTGAGGCCATTTGTTGAGCAGGGCATGGTTGTGGTGGATGAGTCCTGCATCCAGCTCACCGAGCAGGGGTGGTTCTTTGTTCGCGGCATTGCAATGCAGTTTGACAAATATTTGCAGACTGATCGCACCCGCGCGAAGTTCTCCAAGATCATTTAGCATCTCTGGATGCAAAGCTCTCTTGCGCTGACGGCGCTGCTCATGGGCCTGGTAGGCGGGCCGCACTGCGTAGCCATGTGTGGAGCCGCGTGTGCTGGCATTGGGCAGGCGGCTGGACCGCGAAAAAATGAGGCGCTCTGGACTTTTCAGGCCGGGCGGGTGATTGGCTATTCTGGCCTTGGCGCGCTGGCGGCGGCTTCAATTCAGGGCTTGGGCTGGCTGACAATTCAGTCTGCCGCCCTGCGCCCGGTGTGGAGCATGATCCACGTGATCGCCTTCACGCTTGGGGTGTTGTTGCTTTGGAAGGCTCAGCAGCCGGTGTGGCTGGAACAGGCGGGCAAAAGAGTTTGGGCTGGGGCGCGCGCCGTGGCTCAGGGTAGGGGGAGGGGAGCACCATTCGTGGTGGGCGCCTTATGGACCTTCTTGCCCTGTGGATTGCTGTATTCGGCGTTGCTGGTGGCTGCGCTTACCGGGAGTGCGCTTGAAGGCGCGGCAGTCATGGCCTTGTTTGCGTTGGGAACCAGTGTTTCCATGACGGCGGGGCCATGGCTCTGGCTAAGGTTGCGTGGCAGCCGTTCGGGTGATTGGGGTGTGCGCCTGGCCGGGCTTGCTCTGGCAGTGAGCTCTGCCTGGGCGCTGTGGATGGCCTACGCACACAACGTTTCACCGTGGTGCTTGACGCCGGGTTGATCAGCGTGGTTTGACCGGGTCGCCGTCTTTTAGCTTGGTATCAGGGTAAACAATCACATGTGTGCCGGGTGAAAGGTCGGCTTTGACCCAGGCCATCACCCCGTTTCGAGCCACAGTGTCGATTGTTTTTAGGTGTGCTTGCCCATCTTCGAGAACAAATACCCCTGACTTCGCCCCCACAGGGAAAACGGCACTGACCGGCACCTGCACAGCGTTTTCCACCTCCTGGACCAACAGGCGAACGTCTATCTTGAAGCCGTCCCCCAGCGAGGCCCATTTCTCAGGGGGCGACGTGATACCCACGATGACGTTGACACGTTGCTCCTCAACCCCGAGCGCAGATATTTTGGTAAATGCGGCAGGCTCTATCAATTTGACGATACCAACCAGTGTGTCAGGGGT
>JAHEBY010000412.1 GCA_024642025.1 Comamonadaceae bacterium
AGATCAGCTCGTTGGTGGCTCCTTCCCCAAAAAGGTAGGTCCAGCCCTTCAACCCGTAGCACGACCACGATCATCCAGAAGGTGGCTCCCGGCCCGCCGATGACCAGCGCCGCACCCACGACAGCAATATTGCCGAATCCTATCATGCCCGAAAGTGCCGTGGCCAGTGCCTGAAAATGCGAGATATTACCATCATGCTTGTGACTGGGGTCCGCATGGCGGCCGCGAACAATGTCAGTCGCCAGTTTGAACTGCCGAAACTGAACAAATCCAAAATAAAACGTGAAGATTAGCGCCGCTGCCAACAGCCATACCGCAATCAGCGGAAGCGATGCCCGCCAACCGGCACCGAAGTAAGGATAAAGCCAGCAAACCAGCCCAGGTAGTCGTTAAAGAACGCGTCCACCGCAGCATCAATGCCTGCATCGCTGGCAGTTGCGCAAGCGCCCAGAATTACAGTTGCCGCGACGCTGCCTGTTTGAGACACTAAAGATCGTCCAGCGCCGACAAATAGTGATTTGCTCGCACACGAATCGACTCGCGCTCCGAGTCGGAAAGCCGCGTAATGTTCCGAACCATCAGCGCGGTTCGAGGGTTGGCTTTGAGCGTGGCCTCATGCTCATCCAGAAAGTTCCAGTACAGCGTCGTCATGGGGCAAGCGCCCTCGCCGCTTCGCTTTTCGGGCTGGTAGGCACACCCGTCGCAGTAATTGCTCATGCGTTTGATGTATTGACCACTGGCGATATAGGGCTTGCTGGTAAAGCGCGGGCCTGCCGCAAACAGTGCCATGCCAGCAGTGTTGGGCAGCTCCACCCATTCGACCGCGTCCACGTACATGGCGAGGTACCAGTCGCACACCTCTTGGGGGTTGATTTGCGCCAACACGGCGAACTGGCCAGTCACCATAAGCCGCTGAATGTGGTGCGCGTAGCCGTGCTCCAGTGTCTGGCCGATGGTGTGACGCATGCAGGCCATGCGGGTGTCGCCGCTCCAATACCAGGCAGGCATGGCGCGTTGGTGGTTATAGTGGTTAGCGCCTTTGAGGCGGGGCATGTCAAGCCAATACACACCCCGAATAAACTCCCGCCAGCCCAGCACCTGGCGGATAAAGCCTTCCACGCTGGCCAGATCCAGCCCGCGATCGCGCCAGGCTGCTTCTGCAAACGCAACCACTTCAGTTGGCGAAATCAGATGCAGGTTCAAACTGGACGCAATCAGTGCGTGCCAGCCCCACGGGGTGCCGGTCCACATCGCATCCTGAAAAGGGCCGAAGTGCGGCAATCGGGCATCGATGAAGCCCTGCAAAGCCTGCAACGCTTCTTCTCGTGTCACCGGCCAGCCGAAATGGGCCAGCGACCCTGGATGGTCCGCAAAATGCTCTTCCACTAGTGCCATCACTTGCTGCGTGATGCGGTCGGGCTGAAAGCGCACAGGGGGCGCCATCTCGCCTGGCCCACTTTTGGGGTAGCCACGGCGGTTCTCGGTGTCGAAATTCCAGCGGCCGCCCGCCGGCTCTGCCGTCGCGCCATTCCCTTGCATCAAGACCCCATGGCGGCGCCGCATGTCGCGGTAAAAGAACTCCATGCGCAACTCTTTTTTGTTGCCGGCCCAAGCTGCGAACTGCTCGGTCGTGCACATGAAGTGGTTATCTGGCAGCACCTGTATCGCCACATCGGCCGCCCGGCAGGCATCCTGAATGGTCGCGAGCATGCGCCACTCGCCAGGCTCGCAAATTAACATCATTTCGGGCTTTAGCCCCTGCAGGTGTTGCGCTAGCAGCTCTCTAAATGATAGCGATTGAGGGTTGTCATCCAGTTTTTGATAGGTGTAAGTCCAGCCTTGCTGATGCACCACATTGCAAAAATGCCGCATCGCCGACAGGAAAAGGGCAATGCGGGCCTTGTGGCTCCACACCTGCCGGCCTTCGCTGGCGGCCTCAATCATCAGGATGTGATCCTGAGTGGGATCAAAGTCTTGCAATGCCGGGTGATCCAGCGTGAGCTGGTCTCCCAAAACGAGGACCAGGTGTCGAATCTGCTGTTGCGGTCGCCGTTCTGCTCGCCCACTCATGATGTGCCCCGGACGCGCTTCGCGTCGGCACGGCACTGGTCAGAGCAGTACCGCACCTCAGCCCAGTTTTTGGCCCAGCTTTTTCGCCAGGTCATGGGTCGCTGACAATGCGCACACGCCTTGTGCGGCAAATGGACTTTGTTGCCTTTGAATGCGCTGACTCTCATGCGCAAGACTGTGGCTGGCTGGACGGGTACCGTGAAGACATGAATGCGAATATATACCAATTGGTCACAAAAATACCAAGTGGTATAGAAATCTGGCATAGCTACACTTTATATAGCTATAAATACAAGCTAGACAGGGGCTAATGACCTATATTCCATAATAACTCAGACACACGGCGGGTCTGGGATAATCAAAGCCATGACGATCACCTACAAAGACGAAGCGGGCGTAGCGGGCATGCGTGTAGCGGGCCGCCTGGCCTCGGAAGTGCTGGACTTTCTCACGCCCCATGTGGTACCCGGCATCACCACCAACGCGCTGGACAAACTTGCCCACGACTACATGACGCAGGTGCAGGGCACCATCCCCGCGCCACTCAACTACACCGGCGGGGGCAACACGCCCTACCCCAAGTCCATCTGCACCTCGGTCAACCACCAGGTCTGCCATGGCATCCCCAATGACAAGGCGCTCAAAAAGGGCGATATCGTCAACATCGACATCACCGTCATCAAAAACGGCTGGCATGGCGACACCAGCCGCATGTTTGTGGTGGGCGACAGCTCCATCGCCGCCAAGCGCCTCTGCGCGCTAACCTATGA
>JAHEBY010000056.1 GCA_024642025.1 Comamonadaceae bacterium
TGTAATGCCACACGTCGCCCCAAGTCCAGTTGGCCAGTGGGTTGAACTTGGTGCGCTCAGGGTTGCTGGCATCCACCAGCGGCACCTCGGCTCGATTCGCGGATTGCTCGCGGCGCAACCCGGTGACCCAGGCCCTTTTGCCTGCCAGCGCGCGCGCCAATGGCTCCATCTTGCGAATGTCGCAGCAGGCTTTGCGCAGTGCAATGCTTTTGTACATGGCGTCTTTGCCCTCGCGGGAAACGAACTGCACCACGGCCTCTCCCAACGGTTTGTAAACAGATACCCGCGCCCGGGAGGCCGCCTTGAGTTGCTGCAGCACCTGCAGCGTCTCCTTGTGAAACTGTCCGGTGTCCAGCACGAAGATTCCAATGTCCAGCTGCATCGTGTTGATGAGGTGGCTGACAACCATGTCCTCAGCGCCCAGGCTATTCGCCTGTGTGATCAGGGAATAACCCTGCGCTGCATACCCTGTCGGATGAGCATATTCAGCGGCAGCCTGCAACAGCAGGGTTTGTGTGGCGGCAAGTTTTGCTCCAAAGTCTGGAGAAGGGCGGGCGTGAAGTTCGATCGCGCTCAAGTTGCGGCTCATATCGAGGCCCCCTCGTTAACGAACCCGGCAGGCGCGGGCTGTGGCTGGGCCACAAACAGCGGCTGCGCCTGCACCGCGTCGCCCTGGTAAAAAGCGCTGTAACGGTCAAACTGAGCCTGTGCAAACGCCAGATTCTGGTCAGCCCGCAGCACGGCGGCATCAAATCCCGAGCGCTGCATCTGCACCAGTTGGTCAATCAGTACATCACCCGTGGCGCGGATTTCGCCTTTGAACCCCAAGCGCCTGCGCAGCATGAAGGCCTGGCTGTAGGCGCGTCCATCGGTGAATTTGGGGAAGTTCAGGTCGATGCGGGTCACGCCCTGCAACGCCGCCGTGCGTGGGTCTTCTGTATTGGGCAGCGCCAATGTTTGTGCATCATTTTGGCCTTCAGCCCCCGTGAAATAATCGTTAGCAGCTATTAATTTCATAGTCATTTGTGGTGTCCTCAGCCTTCCTGCACGTCCAGCGCAAAGCCGCTGACCTTGGGCAATGTGTGCAGGTCTTCGCGTTTGTCAGCCAAGCGGGCCGAATTGGCTGCGGCTTTGAAGGTGTCAAACCCAACACGCTTCAAGGTGTCGATAAACGTCTCGCGCCCATCGCGGTTCAACCGAAATGTGTCCAGCAGCGCCTCAATGACGCCAGGCACTTCGGCGGCGCCGAACGAAGGCCCAACGACCTTGCCCGCCGCCGCAGCACCACTTAAAGTTGAGCCGTCGGAGCCACCGAGCGACACCTGGTACCACTCCTTGCCGTCTTTATCCACGCCCAGAATGCCGATGTGCCCGCTGTGGTGGTGGCCGCAGGAGTTGATGCAGCCACTGATGTGCAGGTCAATCTCGCCCAGGTCATGCAGCTCGTCCATGTCCTGGTAGCGCTCAGTGATGGCGGCGGCAATCGGGATGGATCGGGCATTGGCCAGCGCGCAAAAGTCACCGCCAGGGCAGGCGATCATGTCGGTCAGAAGCCGCACATTGCTGCGGGCCAGGCCTGCGTGGGTGGCGGCCAGCCACAGCGCGGGCAGGTCCGTTTCGCGCACCCAGGGCAGCAGCAGGTTCTGGTCGTGGGTGACGCGCACTTCACCGGCACTGAATTTTTCGGCCAGGTCAGCGGCCGTGTCGAGCTGGTCAGCGCTGGCATCCCCAGGCGCCTGCCCGAGCCGCTTGTAGGAAAGCGTGACGCAGCGCAGCGCCGGGTCTTTATGGGCCGCGACATTCTGCTGCAGCCAGCGGTCAAAATCCTTCTGCCGAGCTTCGGGGATTGCTACAGAGTCAGGAGCTGCTTGTGCATAGGCCATGAGGGCTGGAGGCACGAAACATGCTGAAACACGATCCAGCTCGGCCTGAGTGATGGTGTGCGGGGCGCCGTCTTGCTCGATGATCTGGCGATATTCGGCTTCCACCTCGTCTATATAGCGCTGGCCTTCGGCCTTCACCAGAATCTTGATGCGCGCCTTGTAGAGGTTGTCGCGGCGGCCCCACCGGTTGTAGACCCGCACCACAGCCTCCAGAAAATTCATGATCTGGTTCCATGGCAGAAACTCGCGCACCACGGTGCCGGTGATCGGCGTGCGGCCCATGCCACCCCCGACCAGCACGCGAAAACCCAGCTCTCCAGAGCTGTTTTTGATCAAATGCAGGCCCACGTCGTGCCAATAGGTCGCGGCACGGTCCGCCGTGGCCCCGGTGATGGCGATCTTGAACTTACGCGGCAAAAACGCGAACTCGGGGTGCAGCGTGCTCCATTGGCGCAGGATTTCGGCAAACGGGCGCGGGTCGGCAATCTCGTCAGACGCCACACCGGCTTGTTCGTCGCTGGTGATGTTGCGGATGCAGTTGCCGCTGGTCTGAATGCCGTGCATGTCCACCGTGGCCAGCAGGTCCATCACATCGGCGCTTTTTTCCAGTGGAATCCAGTTGAACTGCACGTTTTGCCGCGTGGTGAAATGCCCATAGCCAATCGGCAAATGCGTGGTGCCCCAGGTGGCCTGAGTGCCAATGGCCTTGTCGAAAACTTCTTTGCTGGGCTGATCAAACTCGCGGGCAATGCGGGCCAGCACGCGAAGCTGTTTTGCCGACAACTCGCCATAGGGTACGGCCACGCGCAGCATGGGCGCGTAACGCTGGATGTACCAGCCGTTTTGCAGGCGCAACGGGCGGAAGTCCTCGTCAGTCAGCGTGCCCGCGAGGTTGCGCGTGAGCTGGTCGCGGTGCTGCTCGGCACGTGATCGGATGAACTGGCGGTCAAAGTCGGTGTATTGGTACATAAAAGGCGGGGAGAAAATCAGTCTTCAGGGGTGATGCGCTTCAGAGCGCGATGAGCTTCACACCGGCGTAGGCCAGCAGCACAGAAAGCAGGGAGCGAATCACACGTTCGGGCGTTTTGAACATCAGGTGCGAACCCACCCAGATGCCGGGCAGCGAACCCGCCAGCAGATAGGCCAGCATCGACCAATCGACAGAGCCGAGCGACGCATGGCCTAAACCCGCCACCAGCGTAAGCGGTACGGCATATGCAATGTCGGCCGCCACGATGCGAGGAAGGGGCAGCAAAGGGTAGAGCAGCATCAGCACGGTGACGCCAATGGCACCCGCACCTACGGACGTGAGTGTGACCAGCGTGCCAATCAGCGCGCCAAACAGCAGCGGCAGGCTCCAGTGACGCGGGCGGGCGGCCAGCGCCTCCTGCCCATGGGCAATAGCGAGTGGCGCGGCCTTGCCACGAAGGACCTTGTACAACGTGGCGGCGGCGGTGAGCAGCAGGGCGCCGCCCAGCGCAGAAGTCATGACGGCCTGCATCTGCGCATGGGCTGGCCCGAGTTGTTTCAGCAACAACAGCGTCAACAAGGATGCTGGAATGCTGCCCGCAGAGAGGTGGAGCACCACACGCCACTCAACCTGCTTGGCCCGCGCCAGCTTGACGGTGCCGCCCATTTTCGTGAACGCGGCAAAGAGCAGGTCAGTGCCTATGGCCAGATACGGTTTGATGCCAAATAAAAATATCAGGATGGGCGTCATCAGTGAGCCGCCGCCCACCCCGGTGAGGCCGATCACCAGACCCACAAAAAAACCAGCAAAAACGAACGCGACATCGTGCATGACCCGAACTTTAGGCGGGCATGCATATATCTCAAACTACATTCTTGTGATGTCTTTATTCCAGATTCATATAAAAGACGGCTTTTTGGCCATGGATGCAGGTCTGGTTGCCACGAGACCGAAGATTTATTGGGGTCAGACAGCAATTAATTCACGGCGCGTTCAGTGGCTGCTGAATGATGCCCACCCAGGCTCGACGAAAATTATCTGGCCGTAATGATTTGGGCCCACTGTCCAGTATGCGATCTATGAAATCAAGCTTCCTGACCACTTCGATTCTTGTTTGCTTTGCGCTGTTATGTTCAACGGGCCACGCCCAAGGCGTCTACAAATGGGTGGACGCCGAGGGCAAGACACATTACGGCTCGCAGCCCCCGCTGCAAGACAAGGGTAGTGAGCCGGTCAAACTGCGTAATAGCAACAACAGTTTTGGCGGGGACAACTACTCGGCAGCCAGGAAGCCAGTGGAATACAACGCGGATGGCACCAAGAAAATTCCAAAGGATGTTCAGGAGTTGGGCGCCGGCATAGTGAAGGGTCTGAAGAAAGTAGATCCAACAAATGAGCCGCTAAACTGCAATAAAGCGGTAGAAAACGTGCGCGACCAGTTCGATTTGATGCTCAAGGCCGGCGAGAAAAACCTGAAGGATGGGTATCTGTCGCAGGCGAACTTTGATGTCACCGCGCCAAAGATACGTCAGGCCAGGTCAGAAGTCACAGCTACCGACTGTCAGTCCGCCACCGGAGCCAAGAAGTCGTTCTACCAATGCATGAGCAATGACCGCAACCACATCAGCGGCTGCGGGAGCAAATACAAATTTTGATGGCGTGATTCCCCTTGAATCGGGGAGGGGTGCTTTATCAAAATCCATTGCGGCTCAACTCCTGCATACGCTCTTCAAAGTAGCTGCCGACGGTGTTGCGTTTCGACAGCACAATCTCGCGGCGCGCGCCAGAACCCAACTATTGCTTAGTGAACGTGGGGCGTCTCAGCGAGCTGACCGCGGATGGCACCGGCGGGAAACTTGCTGTTGTGGACGTTGATGTAGAAATTCTGCGGATTTTTCAGGATTCGCTGAACGATACCGGCTTCCTTGGTGGGGAATTTGCCTTCTGTGGACTCGCTGATGCAGTCGCCAGCCTGTCCGTTCTGGGGCCAGGCCAGAGCGGCAACTACAGGTCCATTGCTGCCCGCAGCACCCTCGTGGATATGAGCTGCCCGGCCATTGCCTGGCGCCTGAGTCAGTTCTGCCAGCTTGTCGTTTACGACTATCGCATAGCATAGCGTCGCCATGTTTTGGGCGCCGTCGATGCCAAATACGGTGGCTCGACCACGGGCCTCGGGGTCGCCGGCCATCATGCCCTTCTTGGCAGCGTCGGTGTCAATTTCTTCTACGCCGACCAGGTTGGTCTCCAGCACTGGGTTCAAATGGCCTGCGTGGGCAACTGGCGCCCAAACGGCATGACCTATCAAGGCCGAGCTAGCGATGGAAAAAAGATGCTTTTTGAGTGTCATGAAGGTATCTCCAAGTTGATGAGTTAAGTGAAACACCCCACAGCAATTTGAGGGACGCTCCCTCCTGGTACGCGCAGAGCGGCCAACTGGATTCAACTTCTAGAGATTTTTCGCGTCAAAAGTGCAAATTATTTTTAAATGCTTCTCGCCGTTCGAGAAAATAAGTTCTGGATTTGGAATTCCCAACGTGCAAGAGGACAAATATGGCAATTTGCTGAGACCGTCATGCACAGGCCCTGTTGTCACGCTGCACGACATCTACGCCAGAACATAGGGGCATGATCAGATAGTGTCCGCGGTCCTCAATATATAGCTATAAACCTATATTCTGCAGGGTCAAATGCCCAATTTGGCTCTGAATTTGATTGCTCAAGCCCCATTGCGGCTCAACTCCCGCATGCGCTCTTCAAAGTAGCTGCCGACGGTGTAGCGCTCCGACAGCACAATCTCGCGGCGTGGGTGCAGAAACAAGGGCAGTGAGATGCGTGATTTGGTGGCCGCCTCGCCGGTGGGGTTCAGCACCCGGTGCACGGTGCTTGGGTAGTAATGGCCTGAGGCCTCTTCCAGCATGTCGCCAATGTTCACAATCAAGAGGCCAAAGTCCGACGGTGCGTCGAACCAGACGTTGTCTTTGCCCAGCACCTGCAGGCCGGGCTCGGTGGCGGCGGGCAGGATGGTCAGCAGATTGATGTCGCCATGCGCCGCGGCGCGCACAGCGCCCTGTTCTTCGTCGCCAGCCAGGGGAGGGTAATGCAGCACGCGCAGCAGGGTGTCTTCGCAGCCCTGAATCATGTCCGGAAGCGGTATGGAATAGCGCGCCCTCACGTCGGGCGGCGAGCTGGCCTCCACCCACTGCAGCAATTCAGCCGCCAGATGGCTGCCTGCCTTGTAATAACGGCGCGCCGCATCTGACACTTCTGCGGGGTAGCGACCCCAAGGGTAAATATGAAAAAACTCTTTCAGATCGCGCTTGGTGTTGCCCTTGGCCGTCTCCGAGACCTTGGGCGAAAAATAGCCGTCCAGTTTGACCGTGTCATAGGCGTAGGCCTGCTTGGCCGATGTGCCAAAGAAGGTTTGCCACTCACGGTAAATGCCCTCCACCAGGTGTTGGTCCAGCGGGTGATTGGCCAGCACGCCAAACCCGGTTTCATGCAGGCTGGTACAGAAGTCTGTGGCAGCTGTGGGGCTGCGGTAGTCCACGATGGGCAATTGCATGGGTTGGGCCCTTTGAACTTGAAGGCAGGGAGTTAGCGTTTGAGCCAGTCGCTCATCAGCGTTTGCTCAAATACGCGCAGACAGCCGGGTGCGTCCACGGCCATGCAGACTTGCGTGACGGGTGTTTGCGGCAGGTCTTTGCTCCAGCCGGGTTGCGGATAGTTGATGTAGTCGCGCCGGTTCATGATGGTTTGCCCCTGCGCCAGGCCTTCGGTGGCCACGCGCACGCGACCGTGCTCCAGCGTAAACAGTTCGGGGTTCACCAGATACATAAAGGCCAGCAGATCATGCGCAAAGCAGCCCGGGTCTGCGTAAAGATGCTTGTGCAGCCCGGTGTAAAACCGCGAATAAAAATCGACCGCATGCAGCAGGGTGTCGGTGGCCGGGTGTTTGTGGTGATCGGCGATTTTCTGGAACAGCGACAACTTGGTGATGACGCGGTGGGTTACGTCAAGGCCCACCATGGTAAGTTTCCAGTTGGCGGTGAAGACCCGGTCCGCTGCATGCGGGTCGTTCCAGATATTCGCCTCAGCCACCGGCGACACATTACCCGGTTCGAGCACCGTGCCGCCCATGATGATGACTTCGCGCAGCAGGCCGGGCAGGGCGGGCTCAATCTGGAGAGCCAGGCTCAGATTGCCCAGCGGCCCCACGGCCACCAGTGTGATCTGGCCGGGCTGTGCACGCGCCATGTCCACGATGTATTGGGCTGAAGACCGCGGGTCGAGTCGATTCATGGTGGTCGCGCGCATGCCCAGATTGCCCAGACCGTCGGCCCCATGAATGAAGGCGGGCGGCGCCTCGGGTGCCTTCACCCAAGGCGTCTTGACGCCCTGCGTCACTGTCATGTCGGCGCGACCCGCGATGGAACAAAGGTAATGCGCGTTGGTGGCGGCTTGCTCAACCGACACATTTCCGAAGGTGGTGGTGATGCCCAGCACATTGATCGCCGGGTGCGCCAGCGCAAAGTACAGCGCCATGGCGTCGTCCACGCCGGGGTCGGTGTCGTAAATGACGGGGTAAACAGTGCGCTGGGTCATGGCGATCAGGTGGAGGCGGCAAAGCCGCAATATTGATTCAAGCTTTCGATCCGGTTAACGTCGGGGGTCCGGCGGGTCGCAAGCAGCGCTTCAACCGCACCCGCAGTGGGAATGCTCGATTGTGCCCCGGGCTCTGTGCAGGCCAGCGCCCCTGCGGCACTGGCTGCAGCCAAGGCTTCCGGCCAGGTGAACCCCTGCTGCAACCATGCCACCAGCACGCCGCAAAACGTGTCGCCAGCGCCGGTGGTGTCAACGGGCTTCACGTCAAACGCAGGCTGCAAAAGCACTTGGCCATTGACTCGGGCGCAGCAGCCTTTGGCACCCAGCGTGACCACCACGCACGGCACGGTCAGGCTGTCCAGCGCCTGCGCGATGCTGCGTTGTGGTGCTGATGAAGAGACCTGAGTTACGGCCAGCAGCTCGCCCTCGTTGACGATCAGGACGTCCAGGCTGTCCAGCAACTCTGCCGGTAGCCTCTGGGCCGGGGCCGCGTTCAGCGCCACGGTAAGACCTTTGCCACGCGCCGCTGCCGCATAAGCGGTGACGGCTTCAATAGGGATTTCAAGCTGCATCAGCAGGTGGCTGAAACGCTGGAGCGAGGGTAAGTCCGCGGCCTGCAACGCCATATTTGCACCGGGCGCAACGGTGATGGCGTTCTCGGCCTCGTCCGACACGCAGATGAACGCGGTGCCGGTGGCTTTACCCGTGCCCCGGACTGAATGAAGTTTTACATTTGCGCCAAGCAGCGATTTTTCGAGCGGATGGGCATATACATCATCGCCCAATGCCAGCAGCATGTGCGTTGTCGCGCCACCCGCCCGCGCACAGGCTACCGCCTGATTGGCACCTTTTCCCCCGGGATAGGTGTTGAACTCTCGCCCAAGCACAGTCTCACCTGGCGCAGGAATATGCTGCGCTTTCACGACGAAATCCAGATTGGCGGAACCGGCTACAAGAATCATTGATCAATCACCTCGAAGTCATAATGTACTTTTACTCAATGCAGAATTTTTGTTGCTAAATGGTACCGCTCGTATTTGTCAGGGTTGTAGGATTTACCGACGTTGAGCGCCATGCGCTCAACACGGTGTTTCGCCTGTCGCAAGAGCGTCCAGTGTCCTATACCTTGTGGACGCCCGAGGCGCCGCTGTCTGCCCACCTGTCCCTGATTGACGTGGACAGCCACGAAGGTCAGCATGAGCTGGCTTTGCCCGGGCACGACAGCCGCCGCAAACTCATCTGCGTGGGCGAAGCACCGCCCGCGCATGCCTGGCGGGTGTTCAAGCGCCCGCTGAATTGGCCCGACGTGGTGCGCGCCATGGACGAGCTGTTTATGCCGCCGGCATTGCATGCCGGCAAGCTCGATGAAGACGCGGAAGATCTGGGCCTGGTGTCACCGGGCGAGAAACTCTGCCTGCTGGTGGATGATTCAAGTGAAAACCGTCTGTATTTGCGGGCGCGCCTCGCGCTGGCCGGCCTCCTGGAGGTGCATGACGCGGCCACGGCTGCTGACGCCCTAGACATGGCTCGCCGCCGACACTATGCCCTGGTGGTGGCGAGCCTGGATATTCCCGATCTCGATGGTTGGAAGCTCGTCGAGCGCCTCGTGGCGTTGGAACCCGATATTGGCAGCGTCGTGCTCACCACGACCGACACCGCCTGGCATACCCGCGAACGCGCCGAAGGCGAAGGGTGTTTTGGTGTGCTGGAGCGGCCTTTCGATCCGCTGCAGGTCAGCGCCCTGTTCAAGACAATATAGCGTTGGCCAGCAGTTCGTAGGAGCGCCGTTGCGCTTCGGGTTCCCAGGTCCAGGTGACCACCACCATTTCATCCACCTGCAGTTCCTCGGCCAGCGCCAGTAGCCGGGCGCTCACCTGTGGCCCCGTGCCGACAATGGCGTTTCGCCGCAGCTCGGCCAGTGCCACCTGTTCCTGCGGCGTGTAATCCCGATCAGCCTGATCAGGCGGCAACAGTGGCCCAAAGCGGCCCAAGTTGCGGTCCATACGGGCACGTTCGCGACTTTTGAACAGGTGCCAGGCCTCGGCTTCGGTATCGGCCACCAGCGCCGACACGCAAACAGCGCCCAGTGGCTTGTCAATCACGCCAGGCCGAAACAGTCGGTGGTACAGCGCCATGGCTTGAGCTGCGCCCTGGCCGTCGCTGATGAACCATGCAAACGCATAGGGTAGCCCCAGGTGGGCTGCCAGCTGTGCGCCATAGTCGGAGCTGCCCAACATCCAGATTTGCGGCGCCGTGCCTGCCTGCGGCAGGGCATGGATGCCTTGGCCCGGGTGGCCGGCAGGCAAATCTTGCCCTGTCACCCAAGCCTGCAATTCCTGAACCTGCAGGGGAAAGTCGTCAGCGCCGTGTTGTCGCGGGTTGAGCAATCGCGCCGTGCGCTGGTCGCTGCCGGGAGCCCGGCCTACGCCCAGGTCGATGCGGCCGGGCGCGAGTGCATCGAGCACGCGAAACTGCTCGGCGACCTTATAGGGCGCGTAGTGCGGCAACATCACACCCGCGCTGCCGATGCGGATGCGCTGGGTGCGCGCCGCGATGGCCGCCATCAACACCTCGGGTGCGGTTCCAACAATGGTTGGCAAATGGTGATGTTCGCTCACCCAAAACCGCTCGTAACCCAATGCCTCGCAGTGTTGTGCCAGTGCCAGCGTGTTGCGAATGGACGCGTCCTGCCCGCGCCCCGCGCTGTTGACGGATTGGTCCAAAACGGACAGTTTCAGTTTGTTGGTCATGGTCTTGAGCATGTCACATTGCGTTTTGGCGCGCTGGCGGATGCAGAATTCAGTTCAAAAGCTGATTCGCAAGCCGTGCCTCAATGGGCAGTGGCTCGCCATGCAGCCGGGCCGACAGAACTTCAGCGCACAACACGCTGAAACTTAAGCCTCGCGACCCCATGGCGGTGCAAACCCACAGGCCATCGGCCATGCAGTCCACTACGGGCAAGCGGTTTGACGTGGCACAGCGCACACCACGCCAGGCCTGAACCTCACCTTGCGCGAAGGTGCGGGCAAGGCGGCGGCCCGCGGCGGGCCACAGGGCTTCGATT
>JAHEBY010000057.1 GCA_024642025.1 Comamonadaceae bacterium
CGGCCCGGAACCAAACAGCAAACCTTCGCCACCGGTAAAAATGACTTGCAGCTTGGGGTGCCTTTGCATCAGGGAGACGGCGATGGTCATGCGTTCGGCTGCTTCATTGAGCAGCGGCTGATCATGGCCTTCATATACGTAACCGGGCGCAAGCGCGCCTCCCAATATGACTACCCCGGCATAGCCACTGAGGTCAGCGCTGGCAGGAACTTCGGCATACTGGTTTTCGATCTGTCGAAGCACCAGGTCGGAAAATGGCGTCCAGCCCATCAGCATCAGCAGGGCCAGTGCCGCGCCTTGTAGACGCCTGCTTGTGCGCATTTTGCGGGCCGGCATCATCACGCTCAGCAGCAAAAGGGCAATCACCCAATGCAATGGCTGGGTAATCAGGGCGAGGATTTTGGCGGCGATAAACATGTGCGGTTGTGTTTGCTCAGGTGACCCGGTCCAGGGTTTGATCCGGATAGGCTACCAGTCGCAATCCTGAAAATTGCGGCGCTGACACTCTCGCGCCATCTGAAGCGCCAGTGCGATCTGATCGGCGGTTAAATACTGCGCCGCTGTTTTTCGATTCTGAATCGCCTTGGCCTGTCCAGAACCGGCTGCCAGTATGAACCACATATAGGCGCGCAAATCGTCTTTGGCAACGCCAAGGCCTTTGCCATACATCAACCCAAGGTTGACTTGTGCAGCCGCGTAGCCCTGCGCGGCAGCCAGTCGGTACCACTTGACAGCTTGCTTGTGATCCTGGGCGACGCCGTGGCCGTGTTCATACATCAGACCCAAATTGGTTTGGGCGTCTGCGGCCCCTTTTTCGGCCAGCTTTTGAAACAGGGGGAACGCGGTTGCGTAGTCTTCACGTGCAAATGCGGCCAGAGCGTCATCAAAGGGATCGGCACAGGCTGGCTTTGCAAGCAACAGCGAGATGATGGCAAGAAGTGCGAAACGTCGGGTCATCGAATGCACTTCACCAAATGGTGCCGGAGAGATGAATCGAACACCCGACCTTCTCATTACGAATGAGCTGCTCTACCGACTGAGCTACACCGGCTAACCAACCGCGAATTATAGCCTGCCAATTGGGCATCTTCAGGCTAGTCGGCCAGCGCCCGGTCGACGACTTCACGGGTGTCCTTGCTGAGATTTGTCCGGCTTGCTACGGCTTCAATGGCCTCCCTTGCTGCCGAGCGGTAGGGTTCTGCCAGCTTTTTCCAGCGGTCCAGTGCGCGGGCGAGCCGGGCGCCGACCTGCGGGTTGAAGGCGTCGATCTCGATGACACGATCGCGCCAGAAGGCGTAACCGGCTGCATCCGTGCGGTGAAATGCCCCCGGGTTGGCGCTGCAGTAGCTGAAGATCACGCTTCGCGCGCGGTTGGGGTTGCGCAGGTTGAAATCCGTGTGTTGCATGAGGCCTTTGACCAGTGGCAATATATTGCCGCCCCGGTCCGTAGTCCCCGCCTGCAGTGAAAACCATTTGTCCAGGACCAGCGCCTCTTCCTTGAACAGGGTATGAAACAGTCTCAGTGCGGGCTCGGCCAGCGCATGCCCGCTACCGACCAGCGCAGCCAGTGCGTTGTAGCGGTCAGTCATATTGCTGGCATCCTTGAAGCGCTGGAACGCTTTGCCGGGCCAGACGGTGTCTGAGTTGTCCCGCGCGGCCAGACATAAATTTGTGAGCGCCATGCCGCACAAGGCACGTTTGCCTGACGAAACAGCGTCAGGTTTATAGCTTCCAGGCGTCTGGTGGGTTTCAAACGCCCATTGCCAGTCTTCCGCCAAACCGCTGGCCAACTGGGCGCGCATGGCTTCGCGCACTGCGTGTACGCGCTGGGGGTCTACCACGTCAAGCTGCTCCGAAATATAGGTTTCGGACGGCAGGGTCAGCACCAGCTCCTTGAATGCTGCATCCAGCGCGGGGTGCCGCAAAACACTGCGCATGGCGTCCAGATAGGCGTCATTTAGCACATTAGCCCCCGTCGTATATGCGGAGTCAGCTATTGAAGTAATAGCACTTCGCAGCGCGAGGCGTTGTCCGGCTTCCCAGCGATTGAATGGGTCCGTGTCATGCGCCAGCAGCGTGAGCAACTGGGCATCGGAGTAGTCAAAGTCCAGAATCACCGGCGCGCTAAACGTACGCAAAATGGACGGCACCGGCGCGGCCTCGAGGTTTTCAAAGGTCACGCTGTGGGAGGCGCTGGTCATGACCAGCGTGCGCGACGGGGCAAGTTCACGCCCATTGCCGTCCAGCAGGCCCAGCACGATCGGTATGACGAAGGGTTCCTTGATGGCCTGGCCGGGGGTAGGCGGGCAGCTTTGCGTGAAGCTCAGTTTGTAAGTGCGCTGGGTCGCGTCGTAGTGGCCTGTTGCGTGCAGTCGCGGCGTACCAGCCTGGCTGTACCAGCGTTTGAACTGGGGCAGCAAACGCGCCAACTCGGAGGCCGGATTGGCGTCAGCCACAGCCTGCGCAAACTCGTCGCAGGTTACCGCCTGGCCATCGTGCCGACGGAAGTATTCCGTCATGCCTTTGGCAAAGCCCATTCTCCCGTGTGGATCATCGACTCCGCGGCTGGCCAGGGTCTGAATCATGCGCACGACCTCGGCACCTTTTTCGTAAATGGTGACGGTGTAGAAATTGCTGATTTCAAGGTAACTATCCGGGCGCACCGGGTGTGCCATGGGGCCGGCGTCTTCGGGGAACTGGGCGGTGCGCAGCACGCGCACGTCTTCAATGCGTTTGACGGCGCGGGCCGATGCGCTGCCGGCCAGGTCTTGCGAGAACTCCTGATCGCGAAAAACGGTCAGACCTTCCTTGAGCGAAAGCTGAAACCAGTCGCGGCAGGTGACCCGGTTACCGCTCCAGTTGTGGAAATACTCGTGACCCACCACCGATTCGATGTTCGAGAAGTCCACATCGGTTGCCGTGGCCTGGCTGGCCAGCACGTACTTGGTGTTGAAGATGTTCAGGCCCTTGTTTTCCATGGCGCCCATGTTGAAGTCGCTGGTGGCCACGATCATGAAGCGCTCCAGGTCCAGAGGCAGGCCAAAGCGGGCTTCGTCCCAGGCGACGCTGGCCATCAACGAGTTCATGGCGTGCTCGGTCTTGTCCATGTCACCCGGACGCACGTAGATCTGAAGCAGATGGTCTTTTCCGGCGCGGGAGCGGATGCGTTGCTCTCGGCAAACCAGTTTGCCGGCCACCAGCGCAAACAGATAGCAGGGTTTTTTGTGCGGGTCTACCCATTTGGCAAAGTGGCGTCCTTCGTTGCCTGCGCCCTCAATAGGGCCATGGGCAACCAGATTGCCGTTGGACAGTAGCACGGGGTATTTGGCTTTGTCGGCGCGCAGCGTGACGGTGTAGTTGGCCATCACATCCGGGCGGTCGGGGAAGTAGGTGATGCGTCGAAAGCCCTCAGCTTCGCACTGGGTGAAGAACGAGTCGTTACTGACGTAAAGCCCCATCAACTTGGTATTTTTACCTGGCATGCAGGTTGTAAATATCTCGAGATGAAACGGGTCGTCGCCCTCTGGCAGGTCTTCCAGCACCAGACGGCTGCCTTCCATTTTGAACGATGTGCCCTGGCCGTTGACCAGCACGCGGGCGAGGTTCAGGTCTTCGCCATCGAGTTTTAACGCCTGCGCTGGTACATCCAGATTGCGGCGCAACGACATGATGTTGAGCACGCGGGTTTTCACCGGATCCAGATCAAAGGTCAGGTTAACCGTGTCAACAAAGTAGGCAGGGGCGGTGTAGTCGGCGCGGTGCACGGCAGCGGCTGCGCCCTGGTCATCACGAAGTAGCAACATGCAAAGTCTCCAGAAATTTTGAGCTCATGAGCTCGTTATAGTCCCGCACGCTGGCCAGCACGTGCGGGCCTGCCAGCTCGGCAGGTGAATGGCTGGTGCACAGCGCCACGGCGCGCATGCCGGCGCGGCGCGCGGCCTCTATGCCAAATGGGGCATCTTCGAAAACAATACAGGCATCAGCCCTTGTATTCATTCGCTTGGCTGCTTCCATAAAAATAGCGGGCTCGGGTTTGCCGGGCAATCCCTCATCGCCACCCACCACGGCGTGCGGCAGAGGGTCCATCTTCAGGTGCGAAAACGCAAAAGCAATATTGTGCTTGTCTCCAGCCGTTCCTACGCCAACTTTCAGGCCCCGGCCTCGTGCCAAATCGGCAAATGCCTTGAACCCGGCCACCTCTGAAAAAACCGGGGCAAACAGGGCGCGATAGATTTCTTCCTTTTCGTGGATCAGACGCCAGCTCTCGGCATCATCCATGTCGCGGCCAAACAGCTCGCGCATGCATTCTGCGCCGGTGCGGCCCGTGGTGCGGGCCATCAGGTCAGCCACGTCAATCTGAATGCCGTGGCGCCGCGTGAATTCAACCCAGCTTTGCGCGTGATACGGCATGGAGTTGATCATGGTGCCGTCCATGTCAAAAATAAAGGCCCCCACGCTCCGCCGCTGACGCGGGTCGCTGCCCCCCGAGGGGGCTAATTTTCCTTGGGGCGGCCCAGCGGAAAATTGCTCGCTCATAGTCTGTGCCGCTCCTGCATGCAGTTGCCCGTTCATCAAACACCCTGCTTCAAAGAGGCTTCGATGAAGACGTCCAGATCACCGTCCAGCACCTTCTGGGTGGCAGACACTTCAACGTTGGTGCGCAGATCCTTGATGCGGCTGTTGTCCAGCACGTAGGAGCGAATCTGGTGGCCCCAGCCCACGTCGGTCTTGGAGTCTTCGAGCTTCTGCTGCTCTTCCTGTTGTTTGCGCATCTCAAAATCGTACAGCTTGGATCTCAGGCGTTTCCAGGCTACGTCGCGGTTGCTGTGCTGGCTGCGTCCATCCTGGCATTGCACCACGATACCAGTGGGAATGTGCGTCAGGCGCACGGCCGAATCGGTCTTGTTGATGTGCTGGCCGCCCGCGCCACTGGCGCGGTAAGTATCGGTGCGCACATCCGACGGGTTGATGTCGATTTCGATCGAGTCGTCCACCTCAGGGTAGACGAACACGCTGGCAAAGCTGGTGTGGCGCCCGCCGGACGAGTCAAACGGGCTTTTGCGCACCAGGCGATGCACGCCGGTTTCGGTGCGCAGCAGGCCATAGGCGTATTCACCCTCGATCTTGATGGTGGCGCCCTTGATGCCAGCGGTATCTCCCGGCGACTCGTCTTCAATCGTGGTTTTGAAGCCCTTGCGCTCTGCGTATTTCAGGTACTGGCGCAAGAGCATGCTGGCCCAATCGCAGGCTTCGGTGCCACCGGCGCCGGATTGAATGTCCAGAAACGCGTTCATGGGGTCGGCGGGCTGGTTGAACATGCGCCGGAACTCCAGTTGCTCGATGATGGTGGCGAGTTTGCCGGTTTCGGCCTCAATGTGTGCCAGGCCCGCTTCGTCACCGTCGGCCTTGCTCATCTCGTACAGCTCGGCGTTGTCGGCGAGCTCGCGCGTCAACTCATTGATCGAGTCCACCACCCCATCCAGTGCTTTCTTCTCGCGCCCCAACTCCTGAGCGCGTTTGGGGTCGTTCCAGACGGTCGGGTCTTCGAGCGATGCGTTGACCGTTCTCAGTCGTTCAGCTTTGGCATCGTAGTCAAAGATACCCCCGTAACTCTTGCGTGCGCTGGCTGAGGTCTTCGAGCTGGGTGCCGATTTGATTGATGTGTTCTGCGTCCATGATGCGGTTCCTCGAAGGTATGGATATTGTCGGTTACCCCTGCATTTTAGTTCGGGTAAACCGACTGTCCCCAGAGGTCGGTCGCCGCGCAATCGTCGGCTCCAGGCCGTTGCCGGTGCCGGTGCTTCCGCTCAGGAGATGAAGTCTTCGATCATGCGCGCAAGTACTTCGGGCTGGTCATGGTGCAGCATATGCCCGGCGTCTGCCATGCGAGCCACTTTTACGCTCGGAACCACTTTGAGCCGCTCGTGGTATTCATCAAGCGTGTAGCGGTCCTGGTACCACTGCTTCATGCTGCTCTCGACGGCCTCCACGGCCAGCAGCGGTGCCGCGATGCGGCCGTGAATGTCCAGCACCTCCGGCAGCTGATACAGGTTGGCGTTGACGATTTTGTGTGCCGGGTCGCCCAGAATTTCCCACAGACCCTGCGCGTTGGGTTGTGCCCAATGGTTGGCCAGCCAGGCGGCCTTGTCAGCGGCCAGCCGGGGGTTGGTCTTCATCAGCCTTCGCGCCACACCATCTACCGTTTCATAACCTCTAAGGGCCTTCTCACCACGGTGCAAGGCCTTGATCTCGTCCATCCATTTCGCATAGCGGCTTGCCGCCTGGGATGGCTTGGTGGCCGGTAAGCCGAAACCTTCGAGGTTGATCAGCCTGTGGATGCGCGCGGGGCGAATGCCTGCGTACATCATCACGATATTGCCGCCCATGCTGTGGCCTACGAGATTCACTGGCTGCTCCGGGGCGTAGTGATCGAGCAGGGCATCGAGGTCGGCCAGGTAGTCGGGCAACCAGAAATTATCGGCTCCACCGGCGCCGGTCAACCCGAAGCCGCGCCAGTCAGGGGCGATCACATAACGGCCCTCTGCAAAGGCGTCCACCACAAACTGGTAAGACGCGGCCACGTCCATCCAGCCGTGCACCATCACCAGCGGCGGCTGGCCGGGCTGCGGCTCGCCCCACACGCGGACGTGATATTGCAGGTTGCGAATAGGGACAAACTCGCTGCGGGAGATGCGTGTGGCTTGGTACATTTGGGTTGTCATGCGGGCAATGATAGGCATTTCGGCCAGTTGCCGCAGTCAGGCACGGGACCGTGCATATACGGTTGCACGGGTGCCCGCACGAAAGAAAACAACATGAGCGCAAAAGACAACCATTACGAACAGCTGCACAGCGAATTTCGCTGGCTGGTGCCACGCCACTTCAACATCGCCGAGGCATGTTGCCGGCGCTGGGCCAGCCTGCCAGACGCTACCAAAAGAGTAGCTATTTACGCCCATTCCACGGGGGCTAGAGATCAATTTCTTACCTATTCTGCGTTGCAGAGCCAGGCCAACCGCCTGTCCAATGTGTTGGCGGCCGGCGGCGTGCGCCGGGGCGACCGGGTGGCCATCGTGATGCCGCAGCGTTTTGAAACGGCTGTGGCCTACATGGCCGTGCTGCAGATGGGCGCGGTGGCCATGCCGCTGTCGATGTTGTTTGGCCCGGAGGCGCTCGAGTTTCGGCTGCACGACAGCGAGGCCGTTGTCGCCATTTGCGACGAATCGTCCATCGACAGTCTGCTGGCTGTTCGCCAGAACTGTCCGTTGCTTGAAACCATCATGGGTGTGGGCGCCGCCGGGCCGAAGGCAAATCTTGAATACCAAGCAGCCATGGCGCAGGCTCCAGCCGAATTCAAGCCGGTCAACACACTGGCTGATGAAGCCGCCGTGCTGATCTACACCAGCGGCACGACCGGCCAGCCCAAGGGCGCGTTGATTCCGCACCGGGCCCTGATTGGCAACTTGACCGGCTTTGTCTGTAGCCAAAACTGGTTTGGCTTTGACCCTGCGCCAGGCACAGGGCGAACGGATGTGCCTTTGGGCTCTGCAGCCGTGTTCTGGAGTCCCGCAGACTGGGCATGGACCGGCGGCTTGATGGACGCGCTGTTGCCCACGCTGTACTTTGGGCGGCCCATCGTGGCCTACGGCGGCCGTTTCAGCCCGGAGCTCGCCTTTGCGCTGTTGGAGCAGCATGGCGTCACACACACATTTCTGTTTCCCACTGCACTAAAGGCCATGATGAAGGCCTACCCCGAGCCAGGCAAACAGTTCGCGCTGAAGCTGCAGGCCATCATGAGCGCCGGTGAAGCAGTGGGCGATGCCGTGTTCGACTATTGCCAGCGGCATCTCGGCGTCACTGTGAACGAAATGTTTGGCCAGACCGAAATCAACTACATCGTGGGCAACTGTGCCCGCTTTTGGCCGGCCAAGCCCGGCAGCATGGGCAAGGGTTACCCAGGGCACCGCGTGGCGGTGATTGACGAGCAGGGCGACGAATGTCCGGTGGGCGTGGCGGGGGACGTGGCAGTCAACCGGTTTGATGTGCACGGCGCGCCCGACCCGATTTTCTTTCTGGGCTACTGGAAGAACGAAGCGTCCACAGCCGGCAAGTTCACGGCAGACTGGTGCCGCACGGGCGATCTGGCCACGCGCGATGCCGACGGCTACCTCTGGTACCAGGGCCGCGCAGACGACGTGTTCAAGGCCGCCGGATACCGCATCGGCCCGGGCGAGATTGAGAATTGCCTGGTCAAGCACCCGGCCGTGGCCAACGCCGCGGTGGTGCCCAAGCCCGACGCCGAGCGCGGTGCCGTGGTCAAGGCCTATGTTGTAATTGCTACTGAATATATAGCTAATAACGTATATTTTACAGGGGCTAAAAGCCAATTTGAATCAAAGTTGACGGCAGAATTGCAAGCCCACGTGAAAGGCCTGCTGGCGCCCTATGAATACCCAAAAGAGATCGAATTTATCGACGCGCTGCCCATGACCACCACCGGCAAAGTGCAGCGCCGGGTGTTGAGGTTGCAGGAGGAAGAGCGGGCGAAGGCTCAAGGCCCCAAATAGGTGCCGCCGTTCATGTGAATCACCTGCCCGGTGACGAACCGGGCCTGTGCACTGGCCAGCCAGGCAACCGAATCTGCCACTTCCTGGGCGGTGCCGCGCCGTCCCAGCAGCGGCTGGTGCTGCTTGTGGTGTTGCGGTTGAGCCGAGGCACTCCCACCCTGCCGGACGGTATCGATCATGCCCGGCGACACGCAATTCACTGTCACCTGATACGGTGCCAGATCATGGGCCAAGGCCCGGGTGAACCCGACCAATCCGGCTTTTGCCGTGACCACGTGGATGCGGTTCATGGCGCCGGTGTGCGCCGTCATGCCACCAATGTTGATGACGGCGCCATTCTGTGCGTTTTGCAACATCGGCAAGGCCGCTTGTGTGCAGTGGAAGGCACCATCCAGCACCACTGCCAGGGTGCCGCGCCAATCTTCGGCGGTCATGTCGGCCAGGGGGGCCTCACGCCGGATGGCCGCGTTGTTGACCAATACGTCGAGGCGACCAAAACGCTCTGTCACCTGCGCCATCATGGCCTTGACAGCGATGGCATCGGTTACGTCGGCCACGCACAGCATTGCGGGTTGGCCGAGCGCCAGCAGTTCATCGACCACGGCTTGGCCTTCGGCGACTGAAGTGCGCACGTTGACCACTACAGCGAGACCCTGACGAGCCAAGGTGAGGGCAATGGCGCGGCCGATGTTACGGCCCGCGCCTGTGACGAGTGCCACGCGTGGTGAGTTTGTGTTATTGCTGTTAATGGTCATTGAAAGCCCCTATCCGGCCAATGCGGCAAGTGACACGGCCGCGTCGCCAAAGGCCGTGTTGACGCAGTCCAGCACGGCTTGCGTGCGGTTGGCATCCAGACCACCATGCGCGCAGTTGGCGCGAAACTTCTGCTCAAGATCGGCGTCGCTCAATGGGTGCTCGGCGCCACCCTTGAAATAGGCTTGACGCTCCTCCAGCACCCGACCATCTGACAGGGTGACGCGGACATGCCCGGTGAACCGATTCGGGTAGGGGTTCTCAGGGTCCACCACGTAGCGCACCTTGCCGGCCAAGTCCCGCAAATTGGCCCGTTGCACCGTGGACTCGGTGTAGGCCGACAGGCCCGCGTCGTCCAGCACAAGCCCGGCGGCAATGGCATACGGGATGCTGAACTTGGCCGCATAGGCGTTGGGCGGCGCTGCCTTCAGGGCCAGCGGCTCCCACAGGCGGTGCACGATGCCTTCGGCGGTTTCGCATTCAATGCTTTGCACCTGGCCTGCGCTTACGCCCGCTTTGCGCAGCGCCCGTGCGCAGTCGATGTAAGGGTGTGCCATGGTGCCGCAGGCATAGGGTTTGAAGGCAATCGTGGTCCACACCCAGTGCTCGCCAAAGCCGCCGAGCATGGCTTCAAAGTTGCTGTCCTTCGGATCCTTGATGTTGGCAAAACCATGAAACAAGCCGTGCGTGCCTTCAAACACGGTTGCCGGGCCCTTGAACCCGGCTTGTGCCAGCCGAACCGCCCGGTAAGCGGACTGTGCGGCCCAGCCCGGGTGCATCCGCTTGGTCCAGGAGCCGTCGGCCAGATATTCAATGATGCCACCGGCCATGCTGCCCGCGATGCCCAAGGCGTTGACCATCTGTGCGTCGGTCAGCTTCAGCGCTACGCCAATGCCGGCCACCGCGCCCATCACGCCAAAGATGGCGGTGGGGTGAAAGCCTGCCTTGTGCACGCGCGTGGGCGCCACCGCGCACAAGCGGCAGGTGACTTCCACGCCGACGGCAATGCCACTCAATAGTGCCGATCCAGTCAAGCTGTGCCGCTGCGCTGCGGCCAGAAGCGCCGGCACAATAACCGCACCGGCGTGCACGGGCCCGCCCTCGTAGGTGTCGTCGAAATCTTCACCGTGCGCGGCAATACCGTTGACAAACGCGGCCGCCTCAACGCCGTAGGCCTCTGCGAAAC
>JAHEBY010000413.1 GCA_024642025.1 Comamonadaceae bacterium
AAGTTTTGAATCCGTCATCACCCCAAATTGCACGCCGCCGCCGTAACTCAAAATTGAAACGCCCAGCCCGACCGTGCCAGATTGCGGCACCCAAAACAGGCTTTGCTCCAATGAAGATCCGAGAAACTTGAGCTTTTCACGGGGGCCCGGCACGTTGGTCATGACCGCCGTTGTTTTTTTTGAAAACATGTTCAACATGGCATCTTGAGCCGGCTTGATCATCAAACCCGCTACCGACAGCAAACCGAAGGCCATGAGGGGCTGCATGCTGCCTTTCATGGCGGCCATTCGTTTTCGTACTTCATAGACGCGCTGCACGGGGTTGTCGATGCCAATAGGAAGAACAAGCGGGGCCAACCCGAAGCGATTGCCCAACTTATAAGCTTGCTCGATTGGCCGCAAATTCACAGGCACCATCGCACGAATCTCTTTGCCCGTTACATCGTCTCCTTGCGACCTCAAATATTGCCCGATGGCGCCAGCCACGCAACTCAGCAACACATCATTGATGGACGAATGCAGCGCTTTACCCACCACTTTGACTTCTTCCAGGGGAATAGGCTGGCACCATGCAACCCGCTTGGTGTGGCCGGGGGTGCCTTTGAGACGGGTTGGGGAGTCATCTGGCATCAGCGCCAGCGCGGCAGCGTCGCTGACCAACTGATAGGCCATTTTGGCCATGTCCAATGTTCCAGCCATGCCTTTTTCAACACCCTTTTGCGGCTCCGTCATCAACTCCAGCGCGTTGGCCGCGCCGCTGCCGGCTACGTCAAGCGCTCTGACAGCTGCTCCTGTAAACGGCTTGATCAGGTTGTCAGCCACCCAGTCTTCGGCTGCCTCCAAGGTGTCCCGATGGATTTCATCGTCGCCAATACTGTTGCGCTCTGGCGGGCTCTTTCCCCCATCCACCAGGGATTGGGTAACTGAAATCAACGCAATACCGTCGGCAATGCAATGGTGAATACGCACCATCATGGCCGACCCACCCATATAGTCTTCAACCAGATGGAACTGCCACAGCGGGCGGTCAGGATCAAGCGGCTCCATCGCGAGCTCGGCCAGGCGGTCCTGCAGGGCCTCCTGCTCGTGCCCCTTGGGTTTGCGGGTTAAATGCTCGAGCACAACGTGGTTTTTTATATCGAACTCGGTGTCGCGCACCCAAGTTGCTCCAGCGGCATCCTGCACCACTTTTTGGCTAAAGCGTGGGTACTTCAGCAACCGCTCCTCCAGTCGTTCGCATAGGGCCTCGCGGGAAATACCAGGCTTCAGCACCCACACACCCACAATCATCATGAGGTTGTGCTGGCTGTCCATGCGCAGCCAGGCCGTATCAACCTTGGTCATGCGCTCACCCGAAATACCCAGCGTGCCACCCACGGCATCCGTCATGTTTTTTCTGACAACTCTGGCTGCTTTTTTTGCGATCACTCGGGTAACCATAATGACTCCTGGGATACTTCCCTATTCTGTGGGCAAAACGCCGCTTAAGATACCCGGCAGATACCCGAATCCGATATTCTGCATATTCAACTTGTTAGGAGACACCATGGCCAGCCTGAAATCCCAATTTGAAGCCGCCGCAGCAAATTCAAAGAATCTGTCCGAGCGCCCCGATAACGCCACGCTGCTCAAGATATATGCCTTGTACAAGCAAGGCAGCGTGGGCGACAACGCAGAGAAAAAACCAGGCTTTGGAGACATGGTCGGGCGGGCCAAGTGGGATGCCTGGAATGGCCTCAAGGGCACTTCAAGCGACGATGCCATGCAGCAATACATAGACCTGATCGAATCGCTGAGTTGAATCAGACAACACCACCCGGCAAAACAGCACCACTTATTCAGGTGCTGTCATTTTTTGGCAGCACGGCTGTTTTTTTCTGCAAGCTTTTTAGCTGGCTTTTGGGCGCCCGCGCGTGCGCCAGATTTGGGCGCCAGGAGATCATCGAGATTTTTGACAATTTCGCCCTCAATGCGGTCTTTGAAGGCACCCAGAAGAAAACCCAGCTTGGCATCCAGTTCGAACCGGTCCTTGGTAACGTGCAAAGTGCCATTCACGCCAGATCGGGTAAAACAGACCTCATCGCGTAGGCCACCCTCCTCATAGGTGCATTCCATACCAAATTCCGCCTCGACCTGTTCTGCCCATTTAAAGGCCACTTTTCGAGCTTCCAAAAGGCCCAGATTGTGTTCACGTCGTATTTGCAGGTCAGCCACGGTTGGTCTCCAATTGCGTTGATCACTGAGGTTTGAGGATGAGCTTGCGCTGGGCAGTGTCGAGCTCCGCCAAGTGCTTGGCGACATCATAGAAGCGTTGCCACCGCTTGTCCGGGCTGGCACTGTCTACCACTGCCTGCTGGGCAAAAAGCGCTTCGAATCCGGGCACGAGTTCATCATACGCAGCCTGCGCACCAAATGAGGCATTGTTGGCGTCCGCCACCCAACGGTCATAACCACTGTAGCCACCCCAAGAAAGCCTGAGCCGGGCATAGTCATCTTTAAAAGACTGCATTACTACGTTTTTCATAGCTAACAAATCATATTTGACAGGGGCTGAGGGCTTATTTTTCTCATAAATTTCGTGTAATTTCGTTCGAGTCGCCAGGGCCAGCTGTCTGAACTGCTGGCGCCTCGCGTCGTAAGCGGCGTACTCACTGCGCGCTGCAACCGGTGCGTGTTCCGCCAGCCAGCGGGTGCCACCCAAGCGCTCTACCGCCGTGGCGAACGACTCGTTGAACATGGTGTCATCTTTCACGTACAACACCTGATGCGCCAGCTCATGAAAGATCATGCGGGCAAGTTCGCCCTCAGGGTAGTTGATGAAAGTATTGA
>JAHEBY010000414.1 GCA_024642025.1 Comamonadaceae bacterium
GTCGCCCTTCTTGATGGTGCCGGTGCGACGGATATCGAGCCGCACCGAGGCGTAAAACTTGAGCGCGTTGCCGCCTGTGGTGGTTTCGGGGCTGCCGAACATCACACCGATCTTCATGCGAATCTGGTTGATGAAGATGACCATGCAGTTGGTCTTTTTGATGTGGGCAGTGAGCTTGCGTAGCGCCTGGCTCATCAGGCGGGCTTGCAGGCCGGGCAGAGAGTCGCCCATTTCGCCTTCCAGCTCGGCCTTGGGGGTCAAAGCGGCGACCGAGTCGACCACGATCAGATCGACCGCGCCGGAGCGCACCAGGCTGTCCACGATTTCCAGCGCTTGTTCGCCGGTGTCGGGCTGGCTGATCAGCAGGTCTTGCAGGTTCACGCCCAGTTTTTGCGCATACTGAATGTCCAGCGCATGCTCAGCATCCACAAAGGCGCATTGGCCGCCCTGTTTTTGCATCTCGGCAATCACCTGCAAGGTCAGCGTGGTTTTGCCGGACGACTCCGGGCCGTAGATTTCAACGACGCGACCGCGCGGCAAACCGCCAACGCCCAAGGCGATGTCCAGCCCCAGCGAGCCGGTGGAGACGACCTGGATGTCTTCGATCACCTCGCCTTCACCCAGACGCATGATGGTGCCCTTGCCGAATTGCTTTTCGATCTGAGCCAGCGCCACTTGCAGGGCTTTGGCTTTTTCGCTGTTGGCGCCATTCATGTTGTTGAGGCCTTTGACGGGTGCGTCCATGAAAAAATCTCCTTGAAAATCAATGAATCGGGTCTAACGCACCATCTGATGTTAATGACAGGCTGGATGCTTGAACAGTAGTTTATCCCGTCTTATTAAAACAAGTAAATACAATTTTTAGTCAATTTAGCTTACTATTTCGACATGCTGGAAACCACGGAGATCAGCGCAGTGCCGCATCCCGCTCATGACGGTTGGCGGCAGACCCACCTTGGTCGCGTTTTGGACCTCGCGCTACAGCGGTTTGACGCCCGCGTGCTGGCTCTCATGGCCGCAGACGACGCCGTGCCGCTGGCGCTGGCCAATCTGGCTGCCCGTGGGCGGCTGTATGCCTCACACGTGCACATTACGCGGCATCTGGCGCTTGAGGGTTCGCGCCTGACCGATTTGGCCGCACAAGCCGGCATGACCAAACAGGCCATGGGCAAACTGGTGGACCAATGCGAGGCTTGGGCGCTGGTGATTCGCAAGCCAGACCCCCAGGATGGCAGGGCCAACCGCGTGCAGTTCACCGAAATCGGCTTGGCCTGGCTGGCGGCCTACCGGCGCGCCGTAGAACGGGCAGAGGCCGAATTGAAGGCCGCCGTAGGCGACGAAGTGGCCACAGTGATCCAGATTGGCCTGGAGGCCTATGCAGCACCTTAGTGCCAACAGGCCGTACGACCGCGTCACGCTGCGCCTTTGTCCCATTTACCGGCGGTGCTGGCACGCCTAGAATCAAACTGCGCAACACCGAGCCCTATAAAAAGCGGGCCTACATGGCCCAAAACCCGGAGACAAGCATGCGTATTCTGATTGCCGAAGATGACCAGGTCCTGGCCGACGGGTTGCTGCGCAGCCTGCGCGGTTCAGGCGCCGCAGTTGACCACGTGTCCAGTGGCACCGAGGCCGATGCGGCCATGATGACCAACACCGAGCTGGATTTACTCATTCTGGATCTGGGACTGCCCAAAATGCATGGCCTCGAAGTGCTCAAGCGCCTGCGGGCGCGCGGCTCGACGGTACCCGTGTTGATCCTCACAGCGGCCGACAGCGTGGATGAGCGCGTCACCGGGCTCGACTATGGCGCCGACGACTACATGGCCAAGCCGTTTAGCCTGCAGGAGCTCGAAGCACGGGTGCGGGCCTTGAGCCGGCGAGGCATGGGCGCGGCCAGCAGCACCATCAAGCACGGTCCGCTGGTGTACGACCAGGCGGGCCGGGTGGCCACGCTGGACGGCAAGATGGTGGAGCTATCAGCCCGCGAGCTGGGCCTGCTGGAAGTGCTGTTGCAGCGCGCGGGCAGACTGGTGAGCAAAGACCAGCTCGTGGAACGACTTTGTGAGTGGGGGGAAGAAGTGAGCAACAACGCCATTGAGGTTTATATCCACCGCCTGCGCAAAAAGATTGAAAAAGGCCCGGTGCGCATTGCCACGGTACGCGGGCTGGGTTATTGCCTCGAAAAGATATGACTGCCCCCACGCTTGCCGCTTCGCGTGCCGCGCTGCCCCCCGAGGGGGCTAATTTCCCTTGGGGCGGCCCTTCGGGAAATTGCCTTTAACTCAGCGTGAAGCTCTTTCAGCGCGAGCAGCGCTCGCTTTTCGGTGAAATTCTGGATTGGATGCTCACGCCACTCTTGCTGCTGTGGCCGGTGAGCCTTGGGTTGACGTGGTACGTGGCGCAAAGCGTCGCAGGCCGCCCTTTTGACCGCGCGCTGGAGTACAACGTCGCGGCGCTGGCCCAGCAAGTCACGGTCAACACGCAGCAGCGCGTCCAGTTTAATCTGCCGCCATCGGCCCGCCAGTTGCTCAACGCTGACGGGGAAGACACCGTGTTCTACCAGGTTATCGGCGCCAACGGGCAGCTGCTCAGCGGCGAGAAAGATTTGCCCGCACCGGGGCCGGATGATCCGCCCGAGGCCAATACCGTGCGGCTTCGAACCGACACGATTCGTGGTGTGGAGGTCAAAGTGGCCTACACGTGGGTTCAGGTGGCGGTGCCCAACGCGAAGCTGGTGCTGGTGCAGGTTGCCGAGACGTTGGACAAGCGCTCGCTGCTGGCGACGGAAATCACCAAAGGCGTGATGCTGCC
>JAHEBY010000415.1 GCA_024642025.1 Comamonadaceae bacterium
GAGCTGGACGCCATGCGCGTCATGGGCATTTCCAAAGGTTTCCGGCTGGTCATGCCGCGCGCCATGGCCATGGCGGTGGTGATGCCTTTAATCGCCGTGTGGACCACACTGGCCGCCCTCTTGGGCGGCATGCTGGCGGCCGACCTGGCCATGGGCGTCACGCCGGCGTATTTTGTCGAGGCCTTGCCCAAAGCGGTGCAAATATCCAACCTCACATTGGCAGTGTGCAAGTCCACCGTGTTCGGTGTGTTGATTGCCCTCATCGGCTGCCACTACGGTTTGCGTGTCAAACCCAATACCGAGAGCCTCGGCCAGGGCACCACCGCCTCGGTGGTCACATCCATTACCGTGGTCATTCTGGTTGACGCGCTGTTTGCGATTCTCTTCAAGGACGTGGGCATATGAGCGCGGTGGTGCAGATCGACAAGCTCTGGTCTGTCTTTCGCTCGGCTGGCCAGGAGATCGTGGTTCACAAAAACCTTGACCTGGTCATCCAGCAAGGCGAACTGCTGTCTATCGCTGGCGGCTCAGGCAGTGGCAAGACGGTGTTGTTGCGCCAGATTCTGGGTCTGCAACAGCCCGCGCGTGGCACCGTCACCGTGCTCGGCAAGCCGGCAGACGAGCTGGGCAACGCCGGCGCGGCCAGCCGGGTGGGCATGTTGTTTCAGCATGGCGCGCTGTTCTCGGCCTTCAGCGTGCTGGACAACATTGCGTTCCCGCTGCGCGAGCTCAAGACTTTGCCGCATGACCTGGTGCGCGACGCCGCGATGGTGAAGCTTCAGATGGTTGGTCTGGATGCTGCCCAGGCCCACAAAATGCCGTCTGATCTGTCGGGTGGCATGATCAAGCGCGTGGCCCTGGCGCGTGCGCTGATCATGGACCCGCCCTTGCTGCTGCTGGACGAACCCACGGCCGGGCTGGACCCGGACAGTGCCGACGCGTTTTGCACGCTGTTGCGCTCCCTGCATCGCGAGCTGGGGCTGACGGTTGTGATGGTTACGCACGATCTGGACACGCTGTTTGAGCTCAGCACCCAGGTGGCGGTGGTGGCAGAGAAGCGCATTGTGGTCAAAGGCACGCCCAAAGAAGTGATTGCCTATCCGCATCCATTTATTCATGATTACTTTCTGGGCGAACGGGGGCAGCGCGCCATGGAGCTGTTGCGCGAATACCCGTTCACCGTCTGAAAAGGGAGCAAGCCTATGGAAAACCGATCTCATGCCCTGGCGGCAGGCGCCTTTGTATTGACCGCACTGGCACTGCTGGTGGCGCTGGCCTTCTGGCTCACCCGCGATACGGTGGAGACGCGCATTTATGAGCTGTCCAGCCGCGATGCCGTGAGCGGCCTGCAGGCTCAGGCGGGCGTGCGCTACCGTGGTGTTTCGGTTGGTCGCGTGACCGATATTGGCTTTGACCCCGTCACCAAGGGCAATGTGCTGGTGCGTATTGCTGTGGACGAGACGGCGCCCATCACCCGCTCAACCTTTGGGGCGCTGGGGTTTCAGGGCGTCACCGGGCTTGCGTTCATCCAGCTCGATGACTCCGGCGAATCGCAGGAACCCTTGCCGTCTGGCGCTGAGAAACCCGAGCGCATTCCCATGCGGCCCGGCCTGTTTACCCGCTTTTCGGATCAGGGCGTGACGCTGATGAACCAGCTCGAAGAATCCAGCAAACGCCTGAATCAGCTGCTGGCCCCCGAGAACCAGAAGACGCTGATGGGCGCCATTGATGGTCTGGGCAAAGCGGCGGGCGGCATCGAAAAAGTGGCCAACCGCACCGACAAGCTGCTTGAAGCCCAGTTCGACCCGAAACAGCTCAACCTGCCCGGTCTGGCAAAGGAAATGTCCACCACGCTCAAGGTGCTGCAAGACGTATCAGACCGGGTCGGCAGCAGCGCCGACGAAGCCCGTGCATCGGCCAAGTCGTTCAAACAGGTCACCGAGCGCATGAGCGCACCCGGCGGCACGCTGGACCAGCTGACGCGCGGTGTGGATTCGCTGGCCGCCACGGGCGAGAAAGTCAACTCGGGCACGTTGCCGCGGCTTAACCGCACCATGGACGAAACCGCCCGCACCGTGCGCCAGGTGGGCAAAGCCGTGACTACCGTGAACGAAAACCCCCAGGCATTCATTTACGGCGGTGGCGCCACACCGCCGGGCCCGGGCGAGACCGGTTTTGCCGCGCCGGGCACCAAGCCATGAAAGCAAATATATGAAAGAAACTACAAAATATATAGCTAATTATTCAATAGTGACGGGGGCTAGAGGCCAATTTGGCATGTCTTTTGGATGGCTTGGGCGACTTTTCATCCGTGGCGGCCTTGCCAATCCCAACCGCGCAGCGGCGGCTGCGCTGGCGCTGGCTCTGAGCGCCTGCACGTTGCCCCTGCCCGACAAGCCCGCGCGTGCCGCGGTCTACGATTTTGGTCCCGGCGTGCTGAGTGCTGCCCAAACCGTCCAGCTGCCGCCCATTGCGCTGGGTGAGGTGGACGCCAACCCGGCGCTGGACAGCACGGCCATGTTGTATCGGTTGGCTTATTCAAACGTCCAGCAGTTGCGCCCCTATGCCCAGGCCCGCTGGAGCATGGCGCCGCCGCAGTTGCTGCGCCAACGCCTGAGCGAATACCTGAGCCAGCGCAGACCCGTGGTCCGCCCCGGTAGCGGTCTGGTTGGCGACGCGCCGGCGGGAGCGGCTGGGCCTGCCACAGGCAAAGCCACTGGCCTGAGTTTGCGCATTGAGCTGGACGAGTTCAGCCAGCTGTTTGAATCGGCCACCAGCAGCGTCGGACTGCTGCGCCTGCGGGCCACCGTGGTG
>JAHEBY010000416.1 GCA_024642025.1 Comamonadaceae bacterium
AGCACCATCTGATCCAGCGCTCGGCAACGTTTACGACGTGCAGCCGGCACAAGCTGCCAAATCTGCCGCGCCTGAGGGCAATTAGATGACTGCCGCGCCTGTAAGTCACAAGATTCAAGGCCATGGCCGATCGGATGGTTTCATGCTGATGGGCTTGCTGATTGTCCTGGCACTTGGTGGCATTTCGCTCATGGCCGCCGTTGACATTTGGACCGTACAGAGACAGCGGGAAAAAGAGCAGGACTTGCTGTTTGTTGGAGACGCTTATCGCGAGGCGATCCGGCGCTACTACTTCGCAGCGCCAGCCGGTACCCCGCGCACATTACCTGCGCGTGTTGAGTTGCTTCTCGAAGATGATCGGTATCCTATTCCGGTCAGGCATTTGCGCCGTGCGTACCCCGATCCTATGACGGGTAACGAGGAGTGGGGCGAGGTTCGCATTGGCGACCGGCTTGCAGGCGTATACAGCCTGTCAGAGGGCCTGCCACTCAAGCAAGCCGGCTTCCCGCCAGCCTACAAAAGCTTCTCGGAGCGAAGCAGTTACCGAGATTGGGTTTTTTCTTTCAACGGCGCCGCTCGGACATCCGGTGAACCGGTAGCTGTGCCAGACAAGAAAACCGATCTACCTTCAATATCCTCTCAGAGTTCCAGTTTTGGAATCAGAAAATGACCATTCGACTTTTACTGATTGATGACAACCTGTTGTTTCGCAAGGGCCTTTGCGCGCTGCTATCGCAACAATCCGACATGGAGATTGCCGACGACTTGCGCAGCGGCAAGGAGGCTGTGCAGGCATCTGCCATCATGGAGCCCGACGTCATTTTGATGGACATCCGCCTGACAGGCAGCAGCGGCTTGGAAATTGCGGCACAAATTAAGCGGCGGCAGCCACAGGTGAAAGTGGTCATACTCACGAGCTCCCGCACTGAAGAGTATGTCCGTGCAGCGCTTCGACTCGGTATCGATGGCTACGTCTTGAAAGATGCCAGCCTTGAAGAACTCCTCATTGCCATTCGCAGTGTCGCAAGAGGGAAAAAATATCTGAGCCCGGACGTCTCCGGTAGCGTAGTAGAAAGCTTCCTGCACCCGGAACAGGTCAAGGACAAGTCATCGCAGCTTGACATGTTGACCAACCGGGAGCGTGGCATCCTGCAGTTGATCGCTGAGGGCAGAACCAACCGCGGGGCAGCCGAATTTTTATGCGTGAGCCCCAAGACAGTTGAGAAGCATCGCGCCAGCTTGATGCAAAAATTGGGACTGCGAAACGCAGCCGAGATGACGCTTGCTGCGATGGAAATGGGCCTTATCGAACGGCCGAGCTCATTTTCACGATTGATGGGAAGTTCCTCTTCGGACGTTGCCTGAAGCGCCTGCCGTCAGGGCACTATCCATCCAGACAATGCCTTGAGCGTGCCCTTTTCACTATCCAGAACCTGAACGACCGAGCTTCCTTTGGCCGCAAACCGTTGACCTGGCCCGAGGCTGACGCTTTGATAAATTGACGGCGTTGGTGTCTGTGAAACTACGTGCTCCACACGCTCGGCAAAATAGTCGCGCGAGAAACTGTCCTGAATATGGCCAACCGCATCGCTCACCACAGTCATGGCGAACTGGGTATTGATCTGCAATGTTTCATCAAAGATCGGGAGATTTTTGCTATGCAACCATATCTTGCTACGCAACAGTCTCGCTTGATGCTTTGGCGGCAGATCCGATGGGTAGACAACCCGAATGTTGCCGCCGAGGTTAAGGGCTGAGGGAGGAAGCTTCCCCCCGAGCAAATCAAATGACACATAGACCGGAAGACTTGTTTCGAACTTCGCCGACGCTGACATACCAGCCAGATCCTCTTCACCCAGCCACAACACCAGTGCATCCGGCTTCATTGCCGCGACGGAGCTCCAGAAAGCTGCGTCTGAAGACCCGTCAAGCTCCCGTTGCTCAAGTTTGACACTCGAAGGTAGCGCATTTTTGAATGCTCTTGACGCGGTCAATCCGGCGTTGCTTCGTCGATAGATCTGCAAAACTTTTGCCGATGCGTCCTTGTCACCGATAAATTTGGCCAGCACCTCTGCCTCCAGCGCAACACCTCTGGACAGGTAGAAGTTGTAAACGTTGTCTCCAGTAACTGCCGGGAGATCGATTTGAGGAAACACGCTCGGGATCTCGTTCCGTTCACTGAATTCGTGAATCGGTTGCCAATTTGCATCGCCCAGGCCACCTATCAGGGCAAACACGGGCTGGTCGCGATAAAAGGCTTCCAGTTGGTCCCTCCAGGTCTCACTGGACCCTTTGAGCTCCCAAACATGCAAAACCCACTTTCTGTAGGCTCGATACATGCGCATGACACCTGCGTCGCGTCGCTGCTCATCCGAGCGCACGTTGGATGCTTTGTCCTTGAAGAAGGCTTGCATTCCATCCAGCATGGCGCGACGCCGAGCGGGGGCAACATCAGGTTGAATGACAGTTGCAAAGTGAATCTCTTCCTTATCCACTCCGGGCGAAGGTTTGGCAGACAAGGTAGCGAGGTAGGCCGATACCGCCTTCAAATCCCCCTCACTCAATGCGTACCGCGGCATAACTGATTCGAGAGGCTGTCCTGAAGAGTCGATGCCACCGCGGATAGCGCGGGCAAGTAGCGCATCCGTATAGGGCGGGCGCTGGCGTGTGCCGAGCTGGGCCTTGATGCGCGGGTTGCGCACAACCAGCGTCTCCTCCTCAAACAGGGCCGGCCCGGTAATTGGCCGGATTGCGTACTGCCCTTCGCTGGTGCCAAAGCCGCTTCGCCGATGGCACGCAGCACAGGCAGC
>JAHEBY010000417.1 GCA_024642025.1 Comamonadaceae bacterium
TTTCGAGCAAGGTCGTTTTGCCGGAGCCGACGGGGCCGCCCACGCCCACGCGCAGGGGCGGCAGGGTTTTGGTGCGGTTGGCAATGTGGTGGAGTGGGGTGGTCATGATGTCTGGTTACTATTAATTAGATAGCTATTGGCGCACAGGGGACGGGGGCTAGGACCTGAAAAGTCTTGAATATTGCACTTCATGCTGGCTGCTGAGGATGGCCAGCATGGGGCTGAAGGCCTGCCGTGTTTCATCAGTCACCATCAGCGCTTGGTCAATGGCCGAGGGAATCTCGGCGGTCAGCGCGGAGAGGATGCGCTGCCCCGCGCTCTGGCCCAGCGGTACCGATTTGATGGCGGCTTGCGTCATGTTCTCGGCCCAGCCAAAGGCATAGGCCAGCAGGCAGTCGCGCACGGGGGCCGCTGTGGCGCTGGCGGCCAGCGCAAAGGCTATGGGGTAGGTGGGCGGCTGGTTCGTTTGTGGGTTAGCAAGAACCGCAATTTGTGCCGGTGTAGCCGTGGTGTGGTTCTTCAGCCATTCAATCAGGCTCTTGCCCATTTGCTCGGTCTGGGCGCGCAGCTCGGCGCTCTCGCGCGTCTGCAGCACCCAGGCGTTGAGACCAGCAATGCGTGGCAGGTTGTTGCTGCGCCAGGCGGCGATAGCTTCAGCCACCGCGGGCAGATCGGAGCGCGCCAGTGTCAAATGCAGCTGATCCACCAGCCACGCAGACGCTTCTGTTTCTGTAGCTGTTCGTTCAGTGTCTACAGCGGCTTCAAGGCATTCTGAATAAGAAAACCCGCCAATCGGCAAGGCCGGCGAGGCCAGCCACATGAGTTGCATCAGGCTGCTGTCGAGCATGGTCTTTTTGTGCAGGCTATTTCGCGTGAATGTGACCGTGGTTGTGGTCATGGTCATGCGGGTGATCATGTCCGTGGCTCGCGTTGTGGCTGTGATCATGGTCATCATGATGGTGGTGCCCGCCGTGGTGGCCGCCTGTGGCGTAGGCACCATTCTCGGGTTCAAATGGTTCGCTCACTTCGTTGACGATCAAATGCATGGCGCGCAGCATGTCGGCCAAAACATGGTCGGGCTCAATCTTCAGGTGGTCAGGCTTCAGCTCAATCGGCACATGCCGGTTGCCCAGGTGGTAGGCGGCTCGGATCAGGTCAAACGGCGTGCCATGTTGCGGGCAATGCGTGATCTTGAGCACCGCCTGAGCCGCTGCGCTTACCTTGACGAGCGAGCCGTCTTCAGCCACCAGCACATCACCGCCGCGCACCACGGAGCCGCGCGGCAAAAATACGCCCAAAGAGCGGCCTGTGGAGTCGGTCGCGTCAAACCGGCTTTTTTGCCGCACATCCCAATCCAGCTCGACCGTGGCGGCGCGTTTGAGCAAAACAGGCGCGAGGCCAGCACCTTGCGGCATGGATTTAGAGACTTGAAGCATAAGGACTCAGATGTGGTTCGAATGAAGGTGTCGATGCCTGCATTGTGGCGCAATGAGTGGGCCAGGGTGCCGGTAAAGGCGCTTGTTAGCGAGCCACTGGCAATGCGCCGGCGAATTGCTTTGTCATGAACAGGCTGTAGGGGTCAAACTTGTAGTCTGCAAATGGGGCACACTCCAAAAAACCTTCGCTGGCATATAGCCGCTGCGCCGCCCGGAAGGGTTCTGGCGTGCCGGTTTCCAGACTGATCTGCCGGATGCCGCTGGTGCGCGCTACCAATTCAATGTGGCGCAGCAAAGCTCGTGCTACACCCTTGCGCAAATGGCGCGTGACGGTACGCATGGACTTTAGCTCTGCGTGGCTTGGAGTGAGCTGCTTCAGCGCGCCGCAGCCCATCAAGTCATCACCGTCCCACGCCGTCCAGAAGGTGATGGAGGGGTGTCGCAAGGCTTCAAGGTCAAGCGCATGCACGCTCTCGGGCGGCGAGTATTCATGCATGGCATCCAGGTGAGCCTGCAAGAGCGCGGCGACGGCGGGTCCCCGCAAATCATCGATACGAATGTCCATATGAGTTGATGTACCAGTAGGCGGGGCGCCGCTGACCAACTTAGCGCGGCCTGGAAGCCGAACCCATCGCTGTCAGCACGCCCAGCCCGATGAACGAGGTGCCAGCCAGCCGGTTGGCCCATACTGCTTTTTTTGTGGCCCCACGCAGGCGCCCGGCAACAAGGTTCGCCATCAGCACATACATCACATCGGTGCAACCAGCAATGCCTACAAAAATGCTGGCCAGCGCTAGTGTCTGTGCCAACAGGTTGACATGACTATCCAGAAACTGCGGCAAAAATGCCGCGAAAAAGAGTGTGGTCTTGGGGTTGAGCAACGCCACAACAAACCCGTCCCGAAAAACGCGGCGCAACGACCTTAGGGGCCGCAGATGGGCGGCTGGTGCGGCGTCCAGCGCCGCCGGTCTGGCCAGCCACATGCGCACGCCAAGGTAGACCAGATAAGCCGCCCCCGCCCATTTGACGATGGCAAAGGCCGTAGCCGACACCGCGAACAGTGCCGCCAACCCGAGCGCAGCGCCTGCCGCGTTGGCCAGATTGCCCAATGCCACACCCAACACCGACGCCATGCCGCTGGCGCGCCCTTGCGCCACAGTGCGGGCCACGATGTAAACCACGGCCGGGCCAGGCGTGAGTGCCAACAGCAGGCTGGCGCCAATGAAGGCCAGCAGTAGCGGGGTGGCTGGAAACATGGTGTTTTGTGGGGCTTAAAACAAAAAGTAGCGCTGCGCCATCGGCAGGCTTAATGCCGCCTCGCAGATGAGCAACTGGCCATCGGCACGCACCGTGTAAGTTTGGGGGTCGATC
>JAHEBY010000418.1 GCA_024642025.1 Comamonadaceae bacterium
GTCGGTGGCCTTGGAAGCCCAGGGCGACACGGTGCCAAACCGAGGTGCGACCACAATCAGCGCGCCGCCTTTTTCATCGCTACAGGGCTCGCCGTAAGTCAGCAGCGCCGCCAGTTGGGCTTTTTGCGCGTCATCGGGCGGCGAATCAGACGCCACCAGATGCACGTAGCGGGCCACAAGACCCGATATCTTGTCGTTTACCGCTTGCAGGCCGGGCAGCAGTTGTTGAACACGAAAGCTGCTCAGAGCGCTACCGCCCTCGAAGGATGTGATGTGCAGGGTCACGGGGTGGGAAGTCCGAAAAGTGGGGCTGGCGGGTTTGCGGGTCAGTGCCAGAAAACAGGCATCAACCGGGCTGGTTCACGGTGAACCACAATTTTACCGTTGCGCAGATGCCTGAAGCAGCTCCACCACGTAATCCGCAATGGCCAGCGAGCTGGTCAAGCCAGGGGATTCGATGCCAAAGAGGTTGACGAGACCCGGCAAGCCATGATCGGCCGGCCCCTGAATCATGAAGTCTTTTGCCGGCTCACCCGGCGCCTGAATCTTGGGGCGCATGCCCGCATAGCCCGGAATCAGTGCGTCGTCGGGCAAATGTGGCCAATACTGGCGCACGGCAGCATAAAAAACGTCGCCCCGTGCAGGGGCAACGGTGAGGTCATCGGGCGAATCCACCCACTGCACGTCTGGCCCGAACTTGGCCTGCCCACCCAGGTCGATGGTCAGGTGAACGCCAAGCCCGGCCGCTTCTGGCACCGGGTAAATCAGCCGCTGAAACGGCGACCTGCCAGCCAGCGTGAAGTAATTACCCTTGGCGTAATAGCTGGGCGGCACGAATTGCGCATTCAGCCCCTGAATCTGCAAAGCAAGCTGTTGCGCCTGCAAACCGGCAGAGTTGACAAAGACGTTCGCCTGTAGTTCCGTGCCATCTGACGCTACTATTTCAATAGCTGATTGTTTATATCTGACAAGGGCTATCGGCGAATTTAGAGCCAACATTCCGCCTGCATTCTCAAGATCGCCCTGCATGGCCAGCATCAGCGCGTGGCTGTCCACAATACCGGTGCTGGGGGAAAGCAGCGCTGCCACGCAGTGCAAGGCGGGCTCCATGGCGCGGGCCTCGCTCGCGTTTAAGCGAACCAGATCAGACACGCCGTTGGCCGCCGCCTGCGCCTGAATGCCTGTCAGCTTGGCCGCCTCAGCATCGGACGTGGCCACAATCAGCTTGCCACAGCGCCGGTGCGCCACGTGGCGTTGCTCACAGTAGTCGTAAAGCCGGTGCTTGCCGGCCACGCACAGCCGGGCCTTCAATGAGCCAGCCGGGTAGTAAATGCCCGCGTGTATCACCTCGCTGTTACGAGAACTGGTCCCGGTGCCAATGGCGCCTGCCGCCTCCAGCACCAGCACCTCGCGCCCCTGCAGGGCCAACGCACGGGCAATCGCCAGACCTACGACACCCGCACCCGCGACAACGCAATCAACTTTATCCATGCGCCGTAGTATGGACGCAAATCTTTCCAGTTGATTCGTGACATTGTTGACAGAGAGTCTGGCGATCGGGAGACATCAATTCGACACTCGGACTTAAACTAACCTTCGACGTGTAGACGGTAAAAACAGTGTTAGCGACTGGCCAAGGACCCCTATCAGCCGCCAGAGATGTTAGAGGTTGTGGCATGTATCGGTGGGCCACTTCACTTGCAACGCAGGAATGAAAAGCGGTCAAGTCATGACCAAAAAACTCAATGTTCGAGCATTCAGCAGCAAAGGGCGGCGCATCATCGCCACCGTGTTGCAATACGCATACAGCCCCAAGTATGAGTTTTCCCTGCTGCCCGAGGGCGCCGATGCCTCGGGTCCCGAGAGCCAGCTTCACCTCTCCATCGTCGATTCCAACGATCCCATCATGATGGCGCAATGGGAAGCGGCATGCAAAGCCAACCAGGACTTAAAGGCTATCTACCTGGTTACGGCAGACAGCCAGTCACACCTGCAAAGTAATTCCCTGATGGGATCACAGCTGGTTTCCCACTTGGTACCCATGCTTGAGAAGCAGGCCGACGACATGCATGCCGTCAAACCCGTGGCCCGCAGTCACTGAATCGGGTTATCAGCCCGCTTAGACCGCCAGCAGCAACGGGCCATTTGCAGATACCCCGCTCAATTTGAACGACGACACCACATGCGCCAGGCGCTGAGCTTGTTCGCGCAGGCTTTCGGCCGCTGCGGCAGATTGTTCAACCAGGGCTGCGTTTTGCTGCGTCATCTGATCCAGCTCGATGACCGCGGAGTTCACTTCGCCAATGCCGGTGCTTTGCTCGTTGGACGAAGCGGAAATTTCACCAATGATGTCGGCCACCCGCTGCACGGACGACACGATTTCTGACATGGTGCTGCCAGCATCAGCCACCAAAACGGCGCCGGATTCCACTTTTTCAACCGACTCGCCGATCAGGGCCTTGATCTCACGGGCTGCCTGCGCCGAGCGCCCCGCCAGGCTGCGAACCTCGCTGGCCACCACGGCAAAGCCGCGGCCCTGTTCGCCCGCACGCGCTGCCTCTACGGCAGCATTCAGGGCCAGAATATTCGTTTGAAAAGCGATGCCGTCGATCACACCAATGATGTCGTTGATCTTTCTGGCACTGGCATTGATGTCGTTCATGGTCGTCACGACCTGAGCGACCACGGCGCCACCACGAGCGGCTACTTCGGCTGCCGCAGTAGCCATTTTATTGGCCTCGCGGGCCGAATCGGCCGACTGCTTGACGGTGCCAGTAATTTGTTCTGTAGAAGATGCCGCCCGCTG
>JAHEBY010000058.1 GCA_024642025.1 Comamonadaceae bacterium
CTGCGCGCTTTTGAGCCGCATGAGCAGGGCCGCGCCAGCGGCATTTTCGGCATGGGAGTGGTGCTGGCGCCCGCCCTGGGGCCCAGTATTGGCGGCGTGCTGGTTGACCTGTTTGGCTGGCGCTCGATCTTCTTTATGGTGGTGCCGTTTTGTCTGGCGTCCCTGTGGATGGCCTACCGGTTTGTGCCCACCACGGCGCCGGGCGGTGGCATGGCAAAGCCAGCCAGCAACGGGCTGGACTGGCCCAGTCTGGCACTGGCCGGCGCGGGCACTTTGTGCCTGCTCAATGGGCTGGTGCAGTTGCACAGCGGATTTTCTGGAGAAGTGTTTGCGCTGCTGGCCGTTGCTACAGGGGCATTTTTCTGGTTTCTCGGGCGACAACGGCGCCTTGGCAATGCGGTAGCGCAAGGCCAGGGCAACGCGCCGCTGATGGATCAGGCGCTTTTCAGCCATCGCCAATTTGCCATGGGCAGCATCGTCGCGTTTATCTATGGCATGGCGCTATTCGGCTCCACTTATCTGTTGCCGGTCTATATGCAGCTTGGCCTGCAGCTCTCGGCCTCCCACGTCGGCACGATTTTGCTGCCTGCGGGCGCTACGCTGGCTGTCACCATTGCCGTTGTCGGGCGGCTGGCAGACCGCTATGCCACGCACGTGCTGGTTAGCGTGGGGCTGGCGCTTCTGGCCGCCTCGTTTTGCCTGATGGTGGTGGTAGACCTCGGAACGGCCCTGGGCGTTGTGGTCGCGTTTGCCGTGCTGGGCCGAATTGGCCTGGGGTTCATTTTGCCGTCGCTCAATCTGGGTGCCATGCGGGGCCTTGCCAGCGGGCTGATTCCGCAAGGCTCAAGCACCATCAACTTCATCCGGACGCTCGGCGGCGCGGCTGGCGTGAGCCTGTGCGGTATCGTGCTTGAGTGGCGCCTGGGCGTTCACGGAGACTCGTTAACCGTCGCGGCAAGCAGCCCCGAGCGGCTGGCGGCGTTTAACGACTCCTTCCTGATGCTTGCGGGCCTGTGTCTGCTCGCACTGTTGGCAGCGTGGCAATTGCGCGAAAAGAAGTAGCAGAGCAACGACCGAGAAACGTCGCGATTTCGTGAATTTGCCAGCCATCTGGCCTGAAAATTGCATTTTCTCCGGTCTTTGGCTGCTCTCAACATTAAACTAAAGCCATGTGCCAACTCCTCGGTATGAACAGCAGGCTGCCAGCCAGCCTGACCTTGAGTTTTAGCGGTTTCGCCCAGCGCGGCGGCGGCACGGACCACCATGCCGATGGTTGGGGCATTGCGTTTTTTGAGACCGTAGGTGAAGCCCCGGGCAAAGGCGTTCGCAATTTTGTGGATACCGAGAGCGCCTGCACGTCGAAGCTGGCCAACATGCTGCGCAGCTTTCCCATCAAAAGCCACAACGTGGTGGCCCACGTGCGAAAGGCGACGGTGGGCTCGGTTACGCTGGAGAACAGCCATCCGTTTGTGCGCGAGCTATGGGGCCGTTACTGGGTGTTTGCCCACAATGGTGATCTAAAGGAATTTGCACCCAACCTGCACAGCACCTTCATGCCGGTAGGGGGCACCGACAGCGAAGCGGCCTTTTGCTGGATCATGCAGGAGCTGGCCAAATCCCACGCCGGCATGCCCAGTGTGGAGGAGCTCACGTTAACACTGCGCGAGCTGGTGCCACAGGTGGCCCGCCACGGCACGTTCAACTTCCTGCTGAGCAATGGACAGGCGCTGTGGACGCATGCCAGCACCAAGCTGTGTTACGTCGTGCGGGAGTACCCGTTCCCCGAAGTGCAACTCAAAGACGAAGACCTCAAGGTAAATCTCGCCGACCTGAATGGACCGCAAGACCGGCTGGCCATCATCGTGACAGAGCCGCTCACCACCAACGAAACCTGGACGCCGCTGGTCTCCGGCGAGCTGATGACGTTCGTCGACGGCAGCCCAGTCATGGTTGCCCCACAGGCCGCGCCCATGCCCATTGCGGCGTAGGCTGCAAGAGCGACTGGCCAGCTCTTGGCTCGCGCTGGCATGTCAAGTGGCCGCTAGTGCGGACTCCAGCGCATCCACAAACAGCGCCGCAACATCGCAACCGGTCTGGTCAAAAATTTCCTGAAAGCAGGTTGGGCTTGTAACGTTGATTTCGGTCACGCAGCTGCCAATCACGTCCACCCCCGCAAGCAGCAGACCTCGCGCAAGTAAAACCGGGCCCAGCGCTTCGCCAATTTCACGGTCCCGAGCTGATAGTGGCTGAGCCACGCCCTTACCGCCTGCGGCCAGATTGCCACGCACTTCGCCACCTTGCGGGATACGCGCCAGACAAAAGGGAACCGGTTTGCCGCCAATGACGAGCACACGCTTGTCGCCCGCAACGATTTCCGGCAGAAATTTCTGCACCATCACAGATTGCGCCCCATGCTGATTGAGCGTTTCGATGATGGAGCCCAGGTTCAACCCGTCTTCCTTCACCCTGAAAATGCCGGTGCCGCCCATCCCATCGAGCGGCTTGAGGATGATGTCCTTGTGCACAACATGAAACTGCCGAATGGCATTGGCATCGCGGGTGACCAACGTGGGTCCTATGAACTGCGGGAACTCCATCACCGCCAGTTTTTCCGGGTGGTCACGCAGCGCGCGTGGCTTGTTGAACACCCTGGCCCCTTCGCGCTCGGCCTGCTCAAGCAAGTGCGTCGCGTAGAAATACTCGGAGTCAAAAGGTGGGTCTTTGCGCATCAGCACGGCGTCAAATTCCCGAAGCGCTTGCGGCGGCGCGCCGGGCAGCACCGGCTCAGCCTGAAACCAGCGTTCCTCGTCGCCCGTCAGTGCAATATGCCGCACAGAAGCGGTGACCGCGCCACCGCTTTGCCAGCCCAGCTCGCGCGGCTCGCAGGCCGCCAGGCTGTGACCCCGGCGCTGCAGCTCGCGCATCATGGCGAATGTGGTGTCCTTGTAAATCTTGAAAGACTCCAGAGGATCGGCAACAAAAAGAATTTTCATAAATGCTCAAAGGTGAAAATTACGGCGAAAACTTTGATGAAAGCTCTGGTGAAAGCCGACACGAAATCAGCGCGCGCGCCCAAACTGTTGTATGACCAGCGCAATGGCACCTGCCACCACACCCCAAAAAGCCGACCCGACGCCGGCCAGAGTGACGCCGCTGAGCGTGACCAGAAACGTAATCAGTGCCGGCTCACGGTGCGACTCGTCCCGCAGGGCCAGTGACAGCCCCGAACCAATGGTACCCAGCAAGGCGAGCCCCGCAATGGCCACCACCAGCTCTTTGGGGAAGGCGGTCAACACGCCCGTCACCGCCGCGCCAAAGAAGCCGATCACCAGATAAATAACTCCGCAGGACACCGCTGCCGTGTAGCGCCGGCTGCGGTCCTCGTGCGCTTCCGGCCCCATGCACATGGCTGCCGTGATGGCGCTCAGGCACAGCGCGAAAGCGCCAAAGGGTGCCAGCACCAGGGTAGCCAGACCAGTCAAGGTGATGATTTTGGAGACCGGAATGCCGTCGGGTCCTGCGTAGCCAGCGGCCTGAATGGCCGCAACGCCCGGCAGGTTTTGGGACGCCATCGTCACCACAAACAGCGGAACGCCAATGCTGACCATCGCCGTCCAGCTGAATTCGGGTGCGGTAAAAACCGGCAGTGTCAGACCAAATTCGACCTCAGCCCCCGTGAATTGTGCGCGAGAAGCTACATAAATAATAGCAATTGCCAAAGTCGATACCACGGCATAACGGGGCGACCAGCGCCTGCAAAGCAGGTAACTGCCCAGCATCAACAGAACCAGCGGCAAGGCAGTCTGGGCTGCAACAAAAGCCTGCATGCCGAAGCGTGCCAGCACGCCAGCCAGCAGCGCACTGGCGATCGCCACTGGAATGCGGTTCATCAGCTTCTCAAACCACCCGGTGACGCCAAACACCGTGACCAGCGCGGCACTTGCCATGAACGCCGCCACCGCCTGCGCCATGGAATAGCCGCCTGCCAGCCCTGCCGCCGCCAGAACCGCGGCGCCCGGCGTGCTCCAGGCCACCATGACCGGTTTGCGCAGCCAGAGCGAGGGCACCAGGGTACATAAACCCATGCCGATGCTGAGCGCCCACATCCACGATGCAATTTGTTCGGGAGTCGCCTTGAAGGCCAGAGCCGCCTGAAAGACGATGGCTACAGAGCTGGTGAATCCCACCAGCACCGCCACGAAGTCGGCGGTAAAGGAAGACAGGGAGACGTCTTTGAAAAAGCGCATCGCGCGAGTCTATCGCGCTGCGCTCAGATCTCGATTTTCGAGCCCAGCTCCACTACGGCGTTGTTGGGTAATTTGAGAAAGTCAGCAGCCGCGCTGGCGTTGTGGTGCATTTGCGCAAAAAGCTTTTCCCGCCACTGCGCCATGCCACCACCAATTGTTGGGATGACTGAATCGCGCGACAGGAAATAGCTGGTTGTCATGTGTTCGAGCTCGCAGCCGCGGCCCTTGAGCTGCTGCAAGGCTGTGGGAAGATCAGGATCGTTCTTGAAACCATAGTTGATAAGCACCTGCCAGCAGTGATGCCCAAGTGACTCTACCTCCACCCGCTTGTCGAGCCCGATCCACGGCACTTCGTGGTTGCGAACCGTCACAAAAATATTGTTCTCGTGCAGTACCTTGTTGTGCTTCAGGTTGTGCAGCAAGGCATTGGGTACGGTGCCGGTCTCTGCTGTCAGGAATACGGCCGTGCCTTCAACCCTGACTGGCGGGCTCACGAATACGGCCTCCAGAAAACCGTTGAGATCAATCGCGTCGGCCTTCAGCGTCGTGTTGAGCAGGCGTCGACCATCTTTCCAGGTCATCATCAACGTGAAGATGAGGCCGCCGATGGCCAGCGGAAACCAGCCGCCGGCGAGCAGCTTCATTAAATTCGACCCCCAAAACGCGAGATCGACCAGAAAGAAGAAGCCAGTGGCGCCAATACACAGCGCCAGCGGATATTTCCAGCCGTATCGGATTACAAAAAAGGTCAGGATCGTGGTGATCAGCATGTCGGTACACACCGCGATACCGTAGGCGGCCGCCAGATCGTTGGACGACTTGAACAGCACGACCGCCAGCACGATCATCGCGAAAAGGCCCCAATTCACCAGTGGCAAGTAGATCTGGCCGGTTTCCTTTACGCTCGTGTGCAAAATCTGAAGCCGCGGCAAGTAGCCCAGCTGGATGACCTGCTTGGTGACCGAGAACGCGCCCGAAATCAGCGCCTGAGACGCGATCACCGCAGCCATGGTGGCCAGAATCACGAGCGGCACCAAGGCCCAGTCTGGAGCCATCAGGAAGAAGGGGTTTTTGACGGCATCGGGTGTATCCAGCAGCAGCGCGCCCTGGCCAAAATAATTCAGCGTGAGTGCCGGCATCACCACCGAGAACCAGGCCAGGCGAATCGGCTTCTTGCCAAAGTGCCCCATGTCGGCATACAAAGCCTCCCCTCCCGTCACGCACAGCACCACTGCGCCCAGAATGATGAAGGTGGTGACGGGTTGGGCCCAGATGAACTTCAGCGCATAAAAGGGACTAAGCGCCCACAGAATGGCGGGGTTGGTGGCAATGTGAACGACGCCCAGGATGGCAATCACGGCAAACCAGACCAGCGTGATGGGTCCAAAAAACTTGCCAATGCCGGCCGTGCCACGCTTTTGCACGGCAAACAGGCAAAACAGAATCAGCAGGGTCAGCGGCACAACCAGTTTCTTGAACGTGGGCGAGATGACCTCCAGGCCTTCCACCGCGCCAAGCACGGAAATGGCAGGGGTGATCACCCCATCGCCATAAAACAGGCAAGTGCCAAAAATGCCGACGACGAGCAACACCCGCCGCAGACGCGGGCTCTCTTTGACGGCCATGGAGGCCAGCGCCAGCATGGCCACCAGCCCACCTTCGCCGTTGTTGTCGGCACGCAGGACCAGCACCACATACTTCAACGAAACGATGACCGTCAGCGTCCAGAAGAAGATGGACAGAATGCCCATTACGTTGTCGGCGGTATAGGCAACGTATCCGCTTTCAAACACCACCTTCATGGCGTACAGAACACTGGTTCCGATGTCTCCGTAAACGACACCGATGGCGCCAAGGGTGAGCGCCGTGAGAGAAGATTTGGATACTGACAAAAGAAACACCCCGCCGTCCGTTCTGGCAGGATTCCGTTACCTGGAAGCTGGTTATTGTGCGCCTGCCAGCAGGCCAAATACCGAGGGCAGCGCTTCTAAATCAACGCAATTTGTGAAAAATGTTGCAGCGCAGCAACCGGATCTGTCATTTCGGCGCCGGGCGGACAGGCATGCCGGCTATTCATAAACCTCCGCTTCCGGGTCGGTCGCTTCAAGCTCGTAGCTGGCAGCCACCATGGCCAGGCGGCCGATGACCCCGTACATGTAGAAGCGATTGGGGGCACTCGCCCCCGGCTTGACGCCCGGCTGGGGCAGCTGCGTACTTTGCTCAAACGCAAGCGGTACAAAGCTGGAGCCTGGTGCATTGAGGTTTTGATCGGCTCCCCGATTTGCATGCACGCGGTAGAAGCCACCGACCACGTAGCGGTCCATCATGTACACCACGGGTTCGGCTACTGCATCATTGATGCGCTCATAGGAATACACACCCTCCTGGATGATGACTTCGCTGCAACCCGCCTGCGCGCTGCCGGCAGGCGTTAGGCCACGCGTCTTGTTTTCCAGGTCTTTCACGTCGCGAACCGTCATGATGCCCATGCCCTGCGCGCTGTTGTCGGCCTTCACCACCACAAATGGCTTTTCTGCAATGCCGTATTCCTTGTATTTGCGGCGGATCTTGGTCAACAGGGCATCCACATTGGTGCTGAGGCACTCCATGCCCGATGGTTTGTCAAAATCCAGTTCGCCGCATTTGTTGAACATCGGGTTGATGAGCCACGGGTCCACGCCCAACAACTTGCCAAACCGTTTGGCTACCTCTTCGTAGCTGTGAAAGTGGTTGCTCTTGCGCCGCGTAGGCCAGCCCGCATGCAATGGCGGCAACAAATATTGCTCGTGAATGTCTTCCAGAATGCCGGGTACGCCTGCGCTCAAGTCGTTATTGAGCAAAATCGTGCAGGGATCAAAATCTTTCACGCCCAGACGCCGCTTGCCGCGAATGACAGGCTCCAGCGTGATGCTGTTGCCGTCGGGCAACTGCACAGTCGTGGCTTTCTTGATCTGTGGGTCGATGGACCCAATACGCACGTTCAGGCCCGCCATTTTGAATATCCGGCTGAGTTGCGCCAGATTGGACAGGTAAAACGTGTTGCGGGTGTCGTTTTCGGGGATAACCAGCAGGTTGCGGGCTTCCGGGCAGATTTTTTCGATCGCAGCCATGCCGGCCTGAACGGCCAGCGGCAGCATCTCGGACGTCAGGTTGTGCCAGCCGCCGGGGTAGAGGTTGGTGTCGACCGGCGCAAGCTTGAAGCCCGCGTTGCGCAGGTCGACCGAGCTGTAAAACGGCGGCGTGTGCTCCATCCATTCAAGCCGGAACCAGCGCTCGATGGCGGGCATGGAGTCCAGCACGCGCTGCTCCAGTTCGTTGATGGGGCCAGTCAGCGCGGTAACGAGGTGGGGAACCATGGAATGTTCTTTTGTTTTTAATTTGTCAGACAGATAGGAAGCACATCGGGGCAATCAAAGGCGATATCAAGCCCACACCCAAGCATACTTGGTTTTCGCCGATATAAAACCAATTGGTCACAAAATATACTCAATAGTATTTTTTGTGATCTTCCCGGGCTCAGGCCCGCACTTCGCCGTTGCCCAGCACCACGTACTTAAGTGAGGTCAGCCCTTCAATGCCGACCGGCCCACGCGCATGAAACTTGTCGGTGCTGATGCCGATTTCTGCCCCCAGCCCAAACTCGAACCCATCAGCGAAGCGGGTGCTTGCATTCACCATCACGCTGGCCGAGTCGACCTCACGCAAAAACTGTTGCGCATGCATGTGGTTGGTAGTGATGATCGCGTCGGTATGGTGACTGCTGTAGTGGTTGATATGGGCAATCGCCTCGTCCACACCCGCCACGATCTTGATGCTGATGATGGGAGCCAGGTATTCCTCAAACCAGTCACTCTCTTGCGCAGGCACCAGCACTGCCGCTTGGGTTGGAGCGCTATCCGCCGAGCTGTTTGCTATTTTATATATAGCTGTCTTCACATGTTCCACGGGGGCTGAAGGCCAATTTGACGTCAAAATAGCCATGCTTTCGGCGTCGCAACGCATCTCCACGCCTTTGGCGGCGTAAATCGCGCCAATGCGTGGCAAAAAGTCTGCTGCCACGCCGCGCGCTACCAAAAGACCCTCACTGGCGTTGCAGGGGCTGTATTTGTTGGTCTTGGCGTTATCCGCCACGTTCACGGCCATGGCCAGGTCGCAGGGATCATCCACATACACATGGCAGTTCCCGTCCAGGTGCTTGATGACGGGCACTTTCGCGTCGCGGCTGATGCGCTCGATCAGGCCCTTGCCACCGCGCGGGATGATCACGTCCACATACTGCGGCATGGCGATGAGATGGCCCACCACCTCGCGGTCGGTCGTTTGCACCAGTTGCACGGCATCGGCGGGCAAACCGGCATCCATCAGCGCCTGCTGCACCAGCCTGGCCAGGGCCTTGTTGGACTCGATCGCCTCGGAGCCGCCGCGCAAAATGCAGGCGTTGCCGCTCTTGATCGACAGGCTGGCCGCTTCAATCGTCACATTGGGGCGGCTCTCGAAAATCATGCCGAACACGCCGATCGGCACCCGCATTTGGCCCACACGAATGCCGCTGGGCTGCTGCTTCATGCCGATGATCTCGCCGATCACGTCCGGCATGGCCGCCAGCTGCTCACATCCTTGGGCACAGGTTTCCAGCACCTTGGGCGTCAGCTTGAGCCGGTCGACCATGGGTGCCGCCAAGCCGGCAGCCACTGCGCGCTCAAGGTCCTTGGCGTTGTCACCTTGCAGCGCCTGCGTATTTGCCCGGAGCAATTCGGCCAGACGCACCAATGCTTTGTTTTTGGTAGCAGTTTGCGCAGCAGCCATGCGGGCTGATGCCACTTTTGCCTGCATACCCAGGGTTTGGGCGTATTCTGCGATGTTGAGCGCGTTCATGACTTGATTTTCGCAGATCGGCGGCGCCTGGCGTGTGGGGCGTCTATTTTTGTTGCAGTACACCGGTGATAAGCTGGCGCCGAAACCTTCAATTGACCGACATGCCGCGCCACTTTTACTTTGTAACGCATCCCGATGTCGTCATCAACCCCAAGGTGCCCGTCACGATGTGGCCCCTTTCCGACGTGGGCCGCGCGCGCATGCGCAGCGGCTTGAGCCAGCCGTGGACGCAGGCCATCACGTCGATTTATTGCAGCACAGAGCAAAAAGCCATTGACGGTGCCGAAATTCTGGGCAACCACCTCTCGCTTCCCGTCCGGCAGCTAGCCGCACTGGGCGAGAACGACCGATCCGCCACGGGCTACCTGCCACCCACCCAATTCGAGAAAGTTGCCGACGAATTCTTCGCCAGCCCTGAGCAATCGGTTCTGGGCTGGGAGCGGGCAGTGGATGCTCAAGCGCGAATATGCAACGCGGTGTCGGCACTTGCCTTATCAGACGAGACCCACGGCGCCATAGCCATCGTGTCGCACGGCGCCGTGGGTGCGTTGCTTTATTGCAAGCTCTCTGGCGTGCCAATATCCAGACAATGGGACCAGCCGCCGACCCGCGGCGGTAACTACTTTTCTTTCGCGTTGAACCCAGTGGCCGTGTTTTCAGGCTGGCGGGCCTACGATGGGGTTCAGCCGTAGCCGCTTCCGTGCGACGAAGTCGACAGCTTGCTGCCGCCGCCGCAAAGCCCGCACAACTGCAGCGCCAGGCGGTGCAGCGCCTGCCAGCCGTTGGCGGGCCAGTCGGGTTGCCGGAGCCCTTTGACGATGCCGTCCACCTGGTGCGCGGCATAGAGCAGGTTGGACAGCTCGATCTCGCTCAAACGCGGCACCACTCGCTCAAACAGCCGTTCTTTTGCGCCCCATACGCGTTGCTCGCGCAGGGCCATCGGCAGCGGGCGCCCTTGCGAAACGGCGTCCTTGACGCGCTTGAGGGCACGAATGTCTTCGGCCAGCGTGTAATGCACCAGCACCTCGGCCTCGCCTTCGGCCTGCAGCCCATCTAGCATGCGCTGCACGCGCGCGCTCTGGCCCGCCAGCACGGCCTCTGACAGCTTGAACACATCGTAACGGGCGACATTGAGCACGGCGCTTTCTACCTGCTCAAAAGTCAGCTCGCCTTGGGGATACAGCAGCGCGAGCTTTTGAATTTCCTGATGCGCGGCGAGCAGATTGCCTTCCACCCGATCGGCAAAA
>JAHEBY010000419.1 GCA_024642025.1 Comamonadaceae bacterium
CTGGATCAGGCCCAGCTCAAGCAAAAGGTTGCCCGCGCCGACAACCAGGCTGCCCGCGAGACCTTCAGCAACTGGCTGGCCACCCGCAACGCCACCGCGCGCGCCGACCAGGACCCCGAGCTGATCGAGCGCACCGCGCGGCTCGACGCGCTGCGCCAGGCCGAGCGCGACGCGCTCACCCGCGTGGAGGCGCAGCAACAGGCCGCGCTGGATGCCCGGCAAGCGCAGGACCGGGCCGAGGATCAGATCCGCGGCCTCGAAGATGCTGCTCGCAGCAGCCTTGCCAAAGCCGATCGCGCCCAGGAGCTGCGCGTGTTTTTATACCGCCTCATGCTCACGTTGCCGCTGTTGGTGATTGCCGGCTGGCTGTTTGTCAAAAAGCGCAAGGGCACCTACTGGCCGTTTGTGTGGGGCTTCATCATCTTCGCGCTGTTCGCGTTCTTTGTGGAGCTGGTGCCGTATCTGCCAAGCTATGGCGGTTATGTGCGCTACATCGTGGGCATTGCCATCACCGCGCTGGTGGGGCGCTACGCCATACTGGCGCTCAACCGCTATCTGGAACGTCAGAAGCTCGCCGAGCAATTGCCTGATGCGCAGCGCCGCGTGGAGCTGAGCTACGACACGGCACTGGCGCGCCTGGGCAAGAGCCTGTGCCCGGGTTGCGAACGCACGGTAGACCTAAAAGACACGAAAAACGATTTCTGCCCGCATTGCGGCATTGGCCTGCACAACCGCTGCGGCCATTGCCAGGCACGCAAGAGCACGTTCTCGAAGTTTTGCCATGCGTGCGGCACGCCGGCTGGCGAGGGTGCCAGCAGTCCCGCCGGGGCGATAACAAACTGAAACAATTTTGCGGCCCATAAATCAGCCGAAACGGATATTTCGGGAAATAATCCCGAAACCGCACTTCGCTGCCAACCCGTTTCCCAAGGAGTCACCATGAGCTCAGCGCTGATCACCCACACCACCGACGCCACGTTTGAAGCCGATGTCCTGCAATCAACCGGGCCCGTGCTGGTTGACTGCTGGGCCACCTGGTGCGGGCCGTGCAAAGCCATCTCGCCCTTGCTGGATGAGGCGTCTACAAACTACGACGGCAAACTCAAAATCGTCAAAATCAACGTTGACGAAAACCGCCTGATTCCCGCAAAACTGGGCGTGCGCGGCGTGCCCACGCTGATGATGTTCAAGGGCGGTGAGCTCAAGGCCACCAAAGTGGGGGCCGTTACCAAAGCCCAGCTGACGGCGCTGATTGACGGACAGATCTAGATTCAGATCGGACCGCACATCATGAGCACGTTGGCTTTGCCCACATTCCGGTTTCCGGAAAACACCTGCATTCCGCAGGCTCAACCCCAAACCATGGGGCACGTCACACTGGCTTCACCGGGTCTTGAAGTCATGACGGACCTGGCGCTGGTCAAGGCCTCCACGGTTGACCCGGCCACATCGCTGGCCAACGCCGAGCAGACCATGATCCACCAGGGCGTTCGCATGCTGCTTGTGGTCAGTGAATTCCCGTGTGTTGACGGGCTGGTCACCGCCAGCGACCTGATTGGGGACAAGCCCATGCGCCTGGTGCACGAGCGCAATGTGCACCACAATGATCTTTGCGTAGCCGACGTGATGACGGATTTGTCCAAGCTCGATGCGCTTGACTTTGATGATCTCAAATCATCTAACGTGGGCCAGGTGGTCGCGACATTCAAAAAATTTGGCCGCAAGTATTTGCTGGTGGTACAAAACCCGACCCAAAGCTCGCCAGCCCGCATCCGTGGCGTGATATCGCTTGCCCAACTGGAGCGGCAGTTGGGCAGCACGTTGGGGTCGACCGAAATCGCCACCACATTTGCCGAAATCGAAAAGGCCTTGGCCTGACGCATTCTGGCCACCGCTTGACCAGTACCGCTAGCTGCGGTTACTGACAGGTCCGCAACATGCGAAAAAAGATTTCCCGCTTCACCTCGAGCCTGATTAGTCAGCTCGGAGAGTGGATGACGGAATCAGAGGCAGACGTCCTCGCCAAAGACATTCGTGACGCGATGGTTTCGTGCATGCAGCTGGCCTTGAAAGGCCAGTCTGACCGCCCCCGCCTCTGGAGGCGTGTGGCTTACGCCAACGATATTCAGACACTGTGGCATTTGCGTACTGACATGATGGCATTTTTGTCCGAGCGATGCGGCGAGACACTGGCCAGGCAACAGATGTCAGAAATCACAGAGAAGTTTCGGGGCGCCATACCCGACAACCAAATGCCCCGAAAGACGCGGCTCAACAGCTGAACATGGCTCGGGTCTGTAGCTCGGATCACATGCTCGTGATCTGAACTTCTCCAAGCAGCCGATCCACATCCACCGCCTGGCACAGCGCAGTGCCCGCGCCCAATAGAGCGGCTGCTCCAGCGGCCATGCCGTAGCGAAACGCATTTTCAACGTCGTCGTTCTGGCCAAGGCCTGCACTGCGGCTCATGGCCCACACCAAACCGGCTACAAAGCTGTCGCCCGCGCCGATGGAGCTGGCCACCGGCACCTGCAAGCCGCGCGCGCGCAGCGCTTGCCCGGCGGTCACCAACAGCGCGCCGTCTGCGCCCAGCGACAGTGCCACCACCTGCGCCTGCCCCGCGCGCACCAGCTGGCGGGCCGCGTCGCGCCATTCGGGTTCGGTGGTCAGCGCCTGGCCAGTCAGGTCGCGCAACTCGCGCAGGCTGGGTTTGATCAGGTACACGCCTTCGGCCAGCACGGCGGCCAGCGCGGGGCCCGAGGTGTCAACCACCAGCCGCGTGTTGCCATTGGGGCTCGTC
>JAHEBY010000420.1 GCA_024642025.1 Comamonadaceae bacterium
TTGAGCCTCAAGCCCCCGTGGAATCTGCGCAATCAGCTACTGAAACAGTAGCATCGGGTGGTGAAGAGATCGCCCCCACCATCACCATCGACGACTTCGCCAAAGTCGATCTGCGCATTGCGAAGATCGTCAATTGCGAGGCAGTAGAAGGCTCAACCAAGCTGTTGCGCCTGACGCTTGATGTGGGCGAGGGCAAAACCAGAAACGTCTTCAGCGGCATCGCCAGCGCCTACAAGCCGGCCGACCTGATTGGCAAACACACGGTGATGGTGGCCAACCTGGCGCCACGCAAGATGAAGTTCGGCATCAGCGAAGGCATGGTGCTGGCTGCCAGTCATGCCGATGAAAAGGCCAACCCTGGCATCTACGTGCTGGAGCCCACTGCGGGCGCCTTGCCCGGCATGCGGGTGCGGTAGAAACCTGGCCGCTTTTCGACATGTCTGATCCCTCAGCGTCTTCGTCGCGGCCAACGTCAGAAGCTGCACCTGGCAAGGACACGGCCACGGTGACGGCGTCGGTTTGGCCGATCGCCCGATTTCGCCCCTACCTGCTGGATGCGCTGCAAACCTATTCCAGGCAAAAGTTTTTCAAAGATCTAAGCGCTGGCGCCACGGTTGGCGTCGTTGCGCTGCCGTTGGCCATGGCCTTTGCAATTGCCAGCGGCCTCAAGCCCGAGGCTGGCATTGCCACAGCGATCATTTCAGGGCTTTTGATCTCGGCGCTGGGTGGCAGCCGCGTGCAGATTGGCGGGCCGGCGGGCGCATTCATCGTCATCGTGTATGGCATCCTGCAGCGCTACGGGCTTGGCAATCTGGTCATCGCTACGGCCATGGCGGGCGTCATGCTGTTCCTGATGGGCCTTTTCAAGCTGGGCACGCTGATACGGTTTATTCCGATTGCTGTGGTGATCGGTTTTACCAACGGCATTGCCGTGCTGATTGCCCTGTCTCAAATCAAGGATTTTCTGGGCCTTGATGTGCTCAACATGCCCGCAGACTTTGTCGGGATTCTGAAAATCCTGGCCAGCACCCTGCACACGGCCAACCTGCAGGCGGTGGCCATTGCGGCGGGTGCGCTGCTGGTGATTCTGTTCTGGCAGATCGGCTTGCCCCGGCTGGCTGGCGCCCGCCCGGCACTGCGCCACCTTGCAATCGTCCCCGGGTCGATCGTTGCCTTGGTGCTGGCCACGATTGCCGTGTCAGGCATGGATCTGCAGGTCACCACCATCGGCAGCCGCTTCGGCGGCATTCCGGCCAGTTTGCCGCCGTTTGCGTGGCCAGATTTCTCATGGGAATCTGCGCGTTTCATGCTGGTACCAGCCACCACGCTGGCGCTGCTGGGCGCCATTGAATCGCTTCTTTGCGCGCGCGTGGCAGACGGCATGATTGACGACCGCCACAACCCGAATCAGGAGCTGATGGCGCAAGGCGTTGCCAACTTTGTAACGCCGTTCTTTGGCGGCATGCCGGCCACGGGCACCATCGCCCGCACCGTGACCAATGTGAAAAGCGGCGCCACCAGCCCGGTCTCCGGCATGGTGCATGCGCTAACTTTGCTATTCATTGTGCTGGTGGCAGCGCCGCTGGCGACCGATGTTCCGCTGGCTGCGCTCGCGGCCATCCTGATGTTTGTGGCATGGAACATGGGGGAATGGCGAGAATTTGTAAATCTTCGCCACTACCGTGTCCCGTACCGCGTGACGCTACTCGCCGTTTTCTTTCTGACGGTCGTTTTCGACCTCACGGTGGCGGTAGAAGTTGGGCTGTTTGCGGCTTGCCTGACCTTCATTTACCGCATTTCCAGCCTGTCCCACAGCGATGCTGTCGCGCTGGTTCGATCGCCTGATGAACTTGGCGAAATGGCGCCCGTGGCCGCGCACCGCCTATATGGCGCCCTCTTCTTCGGCGCGGTGCAACTGATCGAAACCATCGAAAACGCGTTGCCCGCAAAGGCCCTGGTACTCGACCTGAAAAACGTGATTTACATCGACTCATCAGGCGCAGATGCCCTTTTGAACCTGACGCGCACCTGCCGCAAAAAGGATGTGCGGCTCGTCCTGTGTGGGCTGACCCACCAGCCGCTGGACATGGCACAGCGCAGTGGCCTTCTGCGCCTTGTGCCCGAATCCGACCGCTTTGCCAACCTGCCGTCGGCACTCGCTGCGCTCGGCGCCAGCCGCCTCGACTAAAGCGCTCAGGGGCGTTGCACGTCCGGGTCGTCCATCGTTGTGGTTTTCAGCACGTGGTAATCCGGGTCGAAGTAAACGGTAAACAGTCTGGATCGCTGGCTGTCCATAAACCGCCAGTCGTAGGCAATTTCGCGCTTGAACTCAAATGGCGTGATCTTGGCTGGCTTGCCCAGCATTTTTCTCACGTCTTCCATCGCCATGCCCGGCTGTACTTTCGCAAAGTTGTCGGGGGTCAATACCTGGCGCAACGCGGTCATCTTGCCATCGGTACCGATCGTGATCATGTAGTTGACATGGCCCGCGGGCTGGCGGTTGTATTCAAATATGCGCGCGCCGTTGGCACCTTCCCAGACCTTTTCCGGCTCGCCAAACTTGAGGCGCACATCGCCTTCTGTGGCCACACCATCTTCAAGCTGGTCAATGCGTTGCTGGTCGCAGGCCGTCAAGCCGAGCGTGGCGGCCAGCAAGCCCAGAACAAGGCCGCTTCGCAGGTTTGGAAGCAAATTTCGGATGTGCATGCAGACCCCGGTAAAATTGACCAAAGAGGAACAGTTTATGTCGATTCTCCAATCCATTTTCCGCCGTCCAGACTATCAGTCTGAGGCTACGCAG